>JAISGH010000130.1 GCA_031263185.1 Prevotellaceae bacterium
TACAGCGCGTAATATTTTCCACCTGCGTTGAGCCTCCCGGCCAAATCCTGCAAGTAGGTCGTTTTCCCGCTCTGCCGCGCGGCGTGAATCACAAAATACTGCTCCCCGTCTATCAACTCCTCCACGCCCTGCAAACGGGTGGCGGCATCTATCATGTAATGCCTCTTGCTATTACACGGCCCTGCGATATTAAAGTATCTCATCATTTGAAATAGTTTGATTGTTCGACAAAGATACTGTTTTTTGCGTGTAAACCAACACGCCAAAGAATGTCTTGAAAAATATCGGCAACGGTGTGCGCTGCGAAAAGGCCTATTTATCGCTTCTGTGAAACCGGATTTATTGTAGTGCACCGTGCGGCGAATAAGGATAGCGTTCAGCAAGCCAGCGGCAGAAAACACGAATGACGCCCCCTCTTTGGCATCCCGTAGACTAGGGTGGCCTTGATTTTTACCTTACGCACTTGGAATTTCCGCGACTTTCATGTAATTTTGCGTATCCTTACACTAATGAAATATTCATGCAAAAACCGTTGATTCTTATAGCTAACGACGATGGCATACGCGCCAAAGGGTTGCGTGCGCTGATTGAGATAGCCAAACCCATAGGGCGCGTGCTGGTGGTAGCCCCCGAGGAGGGACATTCGGGCGAAAGCCACGCCATTACCACCCAGACGCCTCTC
This sequence comes from Prevotellaceae bacterium, assembly GCA_031263185.1. Classification (GTDB taxonomy): domain Bacteria; phylum Bacteroidota; class Bacteroidia; order Bacteroidales; family UBA932; genus JAITMY01. The sequence continues at coordinate 683 of JAISGH010000130.1, forward strand.
CGCCTGCGCCGGCTGCGCGAGCCTGACGACGACGACGATGAGGTTACCATGTACGCCTGCAACGGTACGCCGGTGGACTGCGTAAAGCTGGGCATGACGCACCTGCTTAGCAGCCGTCCGGACCTTGTGCTGTCGGGCATTAACCACGGCTCCAATGCATCTGTCAGCGTAATATACTCGGGCACCATGGCGGCAGCGCAGGAGGCCTCGCTGAATGGAGCGCCCGCCATTGGCTTCTCCCTGCTGGACTACTCCCCCGACGCTGATTTCGCGCCGGTGCAGGCTATCGGGGGCGACCTCATAAGGAAAGCGCTGAAGCTTGGGCTGGGCAGCGAAGTTTGCCTGAACGTCAACGTCCCTGCGCTTCCGCTGTCGGAGATAAAGGGCGTGAAGCTTTGCAGGCAAGCCAACGGAACGTGGGTAGAAGGCTACGAGCAGCGCGTTGACCCGTACGGCGGCAAATACTTTTGGCTGTCGGGGCGCTACATCAACAACGAGCCTGATGCCACCGACACCGACGAGTGGGCGCTGAGCAACGGCTACGTGTCGGTTGTGCCCGTTCAGCCTGACATGACGAGCTACAGAGAGCTGGAGCGGCTAAGGCGGGAGTGGCTGTGAGTAGCCCGATATTTATTGCGTATTTCAAAATCTTTGACAGCTAATTTTTTCCATGCTAATTGCACCTTCTATCCTGGCGGCCGATATGGCTAACCTGAAAAGCGAAGTTGACATGCTCAACGCCAGCGCGGCGGAGTGGGTTCACTTTGACATTATGGACGGCGTATTTGTTCCCAACCTTTCGTTTGGCTTTCCCATACTTGAGGCGGTGCGCAGGTGTACCTGCAAGCCGCTGGACGTGCACCTGATGATGGTACAGCCCGATCGCTACGTAGAGCGCTTTAAGGAGTCGGGGGCGTCCATCCTTACCGTGCAGTACGAAGCCTGCACGCACCTGCACCGCGTGCTGGAGCGCATAAAAAAGCTGGATATGAAAGCCGGCGTAGCCATTAACCCCCATACGCCTGTAGCTGTGCTGGAGGAGGTAGCCACCCTTGCAGACCTTGTGCTGGTGATGTCTGTTGACCCCGGCTTTGGAGGGCAAGCGTTTATCGAAAGCTCCTACGACAAGATAAGCCGCGCAAGCGAGCTGCTGCTGCGCAAAAACTCGTCGGCGCTGGTTGAAGTTGACGGTGGCGTAACGCTGAACAACGCGCCAAAAATAAAGGCAGCGGGAGCCGGCGCGCTGGTGGCCGGCAGCCTTGTATTCACCGCGCCTCACCCGCTGGAAGCTATTGCGCTGCTGGCAAAAATATAGAGAAAAATTTAAGTACATGACAAAAAATGCCAAATTACCTCTTGACTTTTAGGGTTTTAATTCTTAATTCCCTTAGGGATGCAAAATAAACAAGGTATAACGGTTTTTTCGATGTCCCGTAGGGACATAATGTTGGTAGAAAGAAAACCGCACACCCCCCACATTCCGTCCCTACGAGACGGTACATCACGAAAAATGACCTATTTTTACCAACATTGTGCCCCTACGGGACACCAAAAAACTATTACAACTTATTTATTTTGCATCCCTTAATGCTTGTATCCTACATAAAAAGCAGCGAGTTCCCCTCGCAGTGCCCCAGCGACGGTTTGCCCGAGTACGCCTTTATAGGTCGCTCCAACGTTGGCAAATCGTCGCTCATAAACATGCTTGCCGGCAACAGCAAGCTCTCAAAAGTATCGGGTACGCCCGGCAAAACCAAGCTGATAAACCATTTTTTGGTCAACAAAAGCTGGTACATGGTGGACTTGCCGGGCTACGGCTTTGCCAAAACTTCAAAGAGCGCCCGGCAGCAATTTTCGTCCATTATTACCCGGTACATCGGCGAGCGCGACAGCCTCTCGCTGCTCTTTGTGCTCATTGACGCGCGGCGCGAGCCGCAAAGCATAGACCTTGCCTTTATCCGGCAGCTGGGCGAGCGCGGCGTTCCCTTTGCGCTGGTATTTACCAAAGCCGACAAGGTATCTGCTGCAGAGCGGCGCGCCAACGTAGAGCGTTTCCGCCGCACGCTGCTTTTGACGTGGGAAGAGCTGCCGCCGATTTTTGTTACTTCGTCCGAAAAAAAAGTTGGGGGCGAAGAAATTATAGCCTACATTGAGCATATCAACAAGAGCTTGCAAAAGCAGTGAAAAAAAATTTCTCCATTTTTTTGGTTCATTTTTTTTCTCCATTTTTTTCAGCTACTTTTGCCTGGATTTTGCTAAGCATATAACCAAAAATTACAACAATTTTTTCACCCATGCTTCCAACGCACGAAATTAAATTTTTCTGTGGCCGCGCATCGCGCTACCTTGCCGAAAAAATCACCGCCAGCTTTGGCACCGAGCTTGGGCAATGCTCTGTGCTCGACTTTAGCGACGGAGAATTTCAGCCCGCTTTCGACGAGAGCGTTCGCGGCAGCACCGTATTTATCGTTCAATCTACCTTTCCGCCTACCGACAACCTCTTTGAGCTGCTGCTAATGGTAGACGCCGCCAAGCGCGCGTCGGCGTACAAGGTGGTGGCGGTAATTCCTTACTTTGGGTGGGCAAGGCAAGACCGCAAAGACCGATCGCGCGTGTCCATCGGCGCAAAGCTCGTGGCCAACCTGCTCAGCGCCGCGGGCGTTGACCGCGTGATGACCATGGATTTGCACGCCGACCAGATACAGGGATTTTTTGACGTCCCGGTAGATTTGCTCTACGCCAGCCGCGTATTTGTTCCCTACATACGCGACCTGAAGCTCGACAACCTCTCCATAGCCGCGCCCGATATGGGCGGCGCTAAGCGCGCCAACACCTACGCAAAAATACTGGCCGCACCCATGATTATTTGCCACAAAAACCGCGAAAAGCCAAACGTGGTGGGCGAAATTACGGCCATCGGCGACGTGGAAGGGCGCAACGTTGTAATACTCGACGACATGATAGATACGGCGGGAACCATCACCAAAGCGGCCGACATGCTAAAAGAGAAAGGCGCCATCAGCGTGCGCGCCATCGCCACGCACCCCGTGCTTTCGGGGCCGGCATACGAGCGCATCCAAAATTCGGCGCTCGAAGAGGTGGTGTTTACCGACTCCATTCCCATACAGCGCGATAAAGAAGTAAGCAAAATCAAGGTGCTCTCGGCTGCCGACATGCTCGCAGACGTCATAAACAAGGTGTACCAGTGCCAGTCCATCAGCTCGCACTTTATAGCGTAGCCAATTAATGCGAATCAACTTTGAAGTTAGCGCTGCAATGGACACAGACACCGTTTGCGCGGCGCTGGAAAACTACGCTCAGCAGCTAGCCGACATCCTGCGGAGCGAGCTGACGAAAGGCTCAGGGAGCGACACCGCCGCCCTGCTGCCGACGGGCTACTGACGTACGCAGCGCATGTAGAGGCGGCGCGCCCGTAATTCCGAGCGAAGCGTAGCTCAGCGAAGCTAATCTCCCGCCATCAGGCTGGTGGGTGGTGGAAGAGATTTCTCGCTGTAGTGCGGCAATCTGAATTAGAAAATCGACGTAGCCAAATGCACCCCCAGAAAAACGGTTATTTCTTTTTTTGAGGCGCTACTGATTTTTTCAATGTTTTTGTTTGGTAAAGTAAAAAGTCCACAGCGTAATGCCATTCATCAAATATCAGATAAAAAGCGAAGCGATTGGGGGTTATTTCACAGCACCGCTGCCACTTTACGGATTTCGGCAAGGCGTTGGGCAAAGGATTTATTCCGCTTTGCTGTCTGCATACTATAGTCCGTTTGGGCTCTTATCCACATGTCGGCTTCAATGCCCAAAGCGGCTTCAAGCAGCAAGGCATATTCTGCTGTTACGGCACGCTTGCAATTAAGCACTTCATTCAGCACCATACACGGCATGCCCATGCGCTCTGCGAGCTTCGCTTGTGGTATGCCGCGATATTCAATTTCTTCTTTTAGCAGCTCGCCCGGATGTATCGGTTCGGACGGGTCAAGGTTATTTGCTATCATGCGAGGGTCAACCCCTTTTATTGTAATCATAGCACGTTTATTTATAATGGCTTGACAATTATAAAATACTACATACAGTAACGATTGGCTCAACGCTGCTATCCGTCACGGTAAATTCAATACGATATTGCTTGTTTACCCGTATGGAAGAAACACCAGCCTTATCGCCTTGCAATACTTTATAATCCAATGCGTCAACGGGATACAATGCTTCAATGCAGCTTGCAGCAAGCAAAAATCGAATGCAGTATTGGTATTTTCGTACTATTTCGGGCTGAAACCGATGCTTTTTACTTGTCGTTTTTCCCGCTTCGTACAATTCTTGCAAGTATTTTTCTTCAAACGTTACAATCATATCGCTTATTTTTACGGTGCAAATATAATGCTTTTCTTTTAATAATTCGTACATAGCACTTTATAGGCGCACTACCTCTCTCCCGCCATCCATCCTCCCCCCAATCGCTTCGCTTCATTGGGGGTTATGCATATTCAACCTTTCAGGTTGAACATCCAAAAAAAATTTCCCAAGGTTGCATTTCAAATTGTCGCTTTTGCTCATTCCGTAGGGCGGGGTGTCAATACTGTGATATTCACATGAAAATATTTTCGTTGATAGACGCTATCCGTGCCGCTGCCCGCCGTATCCGTATGCCTGTCCGCCGTATGCTAAAGCATACGGATTCTGCGGAGCGCCGCGTAGCGGTGCCGCATATAACGCAGCGCCGCTACGCGGCGCTCGGATGGGGTGACACCCGCTGACCGTGCGCTGTCGCGCACGGCTATAAACACGTAGGCGCGGAGCGCCTACGTGCGGCAATTTAAAATGCACCCTCTCTTTCATATTTATTTTGTTTTGCCAAAAAAATTGATAATTTTGCATTCGTTTTGCAGCTTTATTTGTTACCATTTTTGAGTATGACTTTTTCATTCACAGTCGCCGGATATTGT
>JAISGH010000005.1 GCA_031263185.1 Prevotellaceae bacterium
TTCCGATGTAAACACATTAAAAGTTGAGAAAAATTGAAAATACTAAAATCCAAATTGTAGATTTAACCATGTGTCCTAATGATACATACAACAGCATACTTTTTGCATCACCACCTATATTTTTATATCAAGTCCAATCCCTGTGAAATGTAATCCTTGAAAGCATGGTCGGAAGAAATAACCGGTATTTTATTGGTATCCAAGTAGTATCTCATCTCAATACAGCCCGCATATTGACAATATCTCCTATTCCATCAGGGTACTTCTCTCTAAATAGAGTATAAGCCGACTTCGGCTTTTCTCCAAAGTCCACATTTTCTTTTCCAACCTTACCTGCCGGCTTGGTTGCTGCTTTTTTTTCTTGCGCCATAATTTTATGCTTTAATTTTTCCCGTTGCAAATTTAAGAAATATATTTTTATATCAGCCTCCATTTTTTCGCCAAAAATTGCCCGACGTAGCGGAACGATTATGCCGCTCACAGCTCTATAAACTCTTGAAACAAAACCTGCAGGTAGGCCGTTCCCTCTCTGAAAATCCTTGCGCTGTCGCTTGCCGGCAGGTCTTTGTTGATGAAAGAGTTGCTATCAAAGCTGTACACAAAGCTTCCTTCCGGACGCTTGTAGCCGGGGCCTGCCTGCTCCTCAACGTACACAAAATTTTCCGTATAGGGATTTAGAATATCCTTGCTCCAGGTGAACGGCGTAGCGTCTATTTTCAGCTGCTTTAGCAGCGTTTTCGGGAGGTCGGCCTGCGTAGCAAGGCGGTTTATGCGCTGCCCCCTGAACTCCGGCTTGAGCGCCTCGCCGTAGAGCAGCATGGGTATGTGGATGTGCTCAAACGAATAAAAATCTCTTGGAATATGGCTTACGCGCCCGTGGTCGGCAACCAGAACAAAAAGCGTATTGCCGTACCACGCCTCCTTGCGGGCTTGGGCAAAGTATTCGCCTAAGCACTTGTCGGTGTAGTAAACCGAGTTGAGGAAAGGCATTTGCGGCAAGCTCCAATCCAGAGCGTTTTGAAGCGGCTGGTCAAACGGCGAGTGCGAGCTAAGCGTGAAGATCGCCGAAAAGAAAGGCTGCGGCTCTTTGCGGAGGTCTTCGAGCTGCTGCGCCAGCACGTCCTCATCGTGCACGCCCAGCTTGCCGCGGTGCACGTTGCCGGTAAAATCCGCCTCCTTTACGTCGCGGGCAAAGTTGTTGAACATGATAAAAGCCCCTATGTTGCCATACTCCCGCTGCCCGCCAAAGTAGAAAGAGGTATGGTAGCCGTTTTCGTTAAGCTTTTGGGTAATGGTAGGCAAACGCTTGGCTTTTTCGGGAAAATCGCAGGCTGTTATCTGAGGTAAAGCGGGGTAGCCGGCAAAAATTCCTACCAGCCCCTGCTGCGAACGCTTGCCGCCGGAATACACCTGCCCAAACATCAGTCCGTCCTGCTCCAGCCGCTTGAAGTTGGGCGTTATGCCGGGCGTTCCGCCGATTGATTCGATCATATCCCCCGACCAGCTCTCCAGAATAAGGATAACGATATTCGGCTTGTCAACGGTTAGCGCCCTGACGCTGGTATCTTGCTCCACGTGGTGGAGCGCCGCAACAATAGCCTTTGCCTCGCCTTGCGGCATGATAACGAAAGAATTTTTTTCGAGAATACCGGCCCCGTGTAGTACGCTGTGGCAAATATTCCACGCCGGGTTTACGGCAATATCGTTCAGAATTTGCTTTTGAGAAAAGTAAACTATGCTTTGGTGTATGGGTATAGGCCTCGCCCCGCCTCTCATTCCTGCCAAAAGCAGAAACGGCCCCATCAGGATGCAGGGCACAGCGTAGTACCACTTTACCTTCGAGAGCGTTTTATCCAAAAGCCATCGCCTAAAAATAAACGTCCAAAGCGCTGCGCTGCCAACAACCAGCAGCGTCAGCACAATAAATTGCCCGGTAGGCGCCGAGTTGATTATTTCGTCGGGGCGCCGCAGGTAGAACAACGCCTTGTAGCTGAGCTTGGACTGCCACTCGCCGTAGATGCCCAGCTCTCCGCCTACGATGCCGAAGTACACCAGCAAGAGCAGCGCGCTGTAGCCCAAAATGGCGTACGCCGACCAGCTTTTTTTGAAAAACATTTGCGCAGCGCAGAGCAAAAACGGGACAACCAAAAGGTAGCAGACCGCCGAAATGTCTAACTTCCATGCGTGGAAAAGCGTTGGGAAAATTTCTCGCCAGAGGTTTACGCCCTGCAGGCGGAGCTCGGCAAGGTAAAAAATGTAAAACACAACTCTTGAGTAGGCAAAGACCGCCATCCAAAAAAGAAGGTACTTGAGAAAAAATTTAAAATAATGCTTCATTGCGATTTTTTTGTAGTTTTGGAGGGCATAAATCCGTTCGGGAAGTGGAGCAACTTTAGGTTGCCTATTTCATTACAGCGTTCCTCCGTTTTTACGGCAAATTTCGATTAGCGCTTCTATTGTGCGGTAAGCGGGCTGCGTATGCTCATATCCGTAATGCTTTTGTAAAAAGGCAAGCCCCTGATATTTGTACAGATAGTTAAACGCATCGCGCAGATTCAGGCTGAATTGCTGCGCAAATTTACGGACAATGAAAACAGCGTCTTCCATTACGTCCTCAACAGGATATTCCGTTGCTTCATACATAGATTTATACTTTGAATTATAGCCACAAAATTAGATGAAAATTCTACGATTTCCAAGCGCGAGCAAATGAAAAATATTTTTTTTACAAAGGAAAGGCACAAAAAATCCCAACCAATTCGTAATAAATTTGGTTGGGGATTGTATTTACTTACTGAGTATCCCTAACAAAAAAAAGCTGCTACATTGGTAATTGTAGCAGCTTTTCGGCTTCGTTCCTATTGCTATTCGCTTAGGAGATGCTTATCATTTTCATGCTCTTCTTGATATCCTCCTCATTCATCTTAGGGATAGAAACGTTCAGCACCCCGTGCTCCATTTTTGCCGCGATTTTGTCCCTATCCGCATTTTTGGGAAGAATCATCTTTTGCTCAAACTTGCTGTACGAAAATTCGCGCCGCAGGTAGAGCTCGCTTTCGTTTTTTTCCGAAGCTTCGGCCTTCTTCTCCATTGAGATAACAAGGTTGTTGTCATCATCAATGCGCACGCAAAAGTCGTCTTTGGTCATGCCGGGTGCGGCAACTTCAACCCTGTAGTCCTTTTCGGTTTCAACAATGTTGATAGCTGGTGCGGTTGCATTTGCCCGTAGCATCCAGTCGTTGCTGAACAAATCGCTAAATACGTCGGGCAGCCAATTTTGGTTTCTTTTAATCAGGTTCATAATGTATGTCCTCCTAATAATATTAAATGATTAAATGTAAATAATTAATGATTAAATAATGGTTTTCGTAAGGTAAACATTCAAGTACTGTGCCAATGATAAAATGCAGACAATTTGTCATATTGCGTAGCAATAATCGCTGCAAAGTAGGCAAACAGGCAAGTAAATACGATGACAAAATGGCATATTTAAAGGAAGCAGCTACTGTAGAATGTTCAATCGTCGCTATTTTTCTTGAGCTCCGCACCCAATCTCCGCAGCAATTTTTTCCACGATTTTTGGGAAGTGCTCCTGCTCCAGCAGGTGAATTTTTGCGGCAATATCGTCGGCGGTATCGGAGGCAAGGACGGGGCAGGTGGCCTGAAAAATAGCGTCGCCCCTGTCGTACTCGGCGTTTACGTAGTGTATGGTAATGCCCGTTTCGCGCTCGCCGGCGGCCTTCACGGCGCGGTGCACGTTCATGCCGTACATTCCCTTGCCGCCGTACTTGGGCAGCAGCGCGGGGTGAATGTTGACAATCCTGCGCCGGAAAGCGCTTACTATGCTCTCCGGCATAAGCCACAGGAAGCCGGCCAGCACAATCAGGTCAATGCTTTGCCGCCGCAGCTCGTCCAAAATGAGGTTGGAGCTGTACAAATCGCTCCGCCCGAAAACCTGCGCGGGAACCCCCAGCTTGGCCGCCCGGGTAAGGGCATAGGCCTCCGGCTTATTGGAAAAAAGCGCCTTTACGCAGGCCCTTGCCTGCTCCTTTCCGTTGAAGTGCCTTATGAGGTTTTCGGCGTTGGTGCCGGAGCCGGATGCAAATATTGCTATGTTTTTCATTTTCAGCTATTTGATATTTTTAGTTGATAAAAAGTTTCTCAAAAGTATAAAAACTATGGAATAAGTTTATACTTTTGTAGCGACTTTTTTTCTAAAGGTCGCCGTTTGCGCACAGCAAAAGTCGTGTTTTTAATTTTAAATTACTAACTAAAATCGAAATTAATTATGGCAGATGTAGCAGAAAAAGTGAAAGCAATTATCGTTGACAAGCTTGGTGTTGACGAGTCGGAGGTAACGCCCACCGCAACCTTTACCAACGACCTCGGGGCAGATTCGCTGGACACAGTGGAGCTCATTATGGAGTTTGAAAAGGAGTTTGGTGTTGCTATCCCCGATGAAGACACCGAAAAAATTGTCAACGTTGGCGATGCCATCTCGTACATTGAGAAGGCAAGCAGCAAAGCGTAGAGTAAGTATTTCGTGATTGTTTTTGCAAACCAAGTTTTTTAAAGTGATGGATTTAAAGAGAGTCGTTGTAACGGGAATAGGCACAATCAACCCTTTGGGTAAAACGGTTGACGAATTTTTCGACAATTTACTGAAAGGGGTAAGCGGAGCTGCGCCCATTACGCGCTTCGATGCCTCAAACTTTAAAACAAAGTTTGCCTGCGAAGTAAAAAACTTTGACGTGGCGCAGCATACAGAGGCCATTGAGCGGAGAGAAGCCCGCAAGCTGGACCTTTACACACAATTTGCGATGATTGCAGCGTACGAGGTTGTAAAATCCTCCGGCATGGAGTTATCGAAAGTTGACTGTGATAAGGTTGGCGTTGTGTGGGCTTCGGGGATAGGCGGAATTCGCACTTTCTTTGAGGAAGTAAGAGACTTCGTCAAGGGCGATGGCACCCCCCGCTTCAACCCGTTCTTTGTGCCGAAAATGATTGCTGATATTGCCGCAGGACAAATCTCAATGAAGTACGGGCTGCGAGGCCCAAACTTCGCTACGGTATCGGCATGTGCCTCATCTACGCACGCCATGATAGCCGCATTTGACCTCATCCGCTTGGGAAAAGCAAAGGCAATTATTGCCGGAGGCTCTGAGGCGCCTATCAACGAAGCTGCCATGGGTGGATTTAACTCCGCTCAGGCGCTTTCGACCAACAACAACAGCTACGCCACCGCTTCCCGTCCGTTCGACAAAACCCGCGATGGGTTTGTGATGGGCGAGGGAGGCGCAGGGCTGATGTTTGAAGAGTATGAGCATGCAAAAGCGCGCGGTGCCACTATTTACGCCGAAATTGTGGGCGGCGGTATGACAGCAGACGCCTACCACCTTACCGCGCCTCACCCCGAAGGCTTGGGCGCCGCCAACGTAATGCGGTGCACCCTTGACGATGCAAACCTGAAGCCCGAAGATGTTGATTACATTAACGTACACGGCACTTCGACGCCGGTGGGCGACATTGCTGAGGTAAAAGCTGTTGAAAAAGTTTTTGGCGACCATACCTACAAGCTCAATATCAGCTCTACCAAATCAATGACGGGGCACCTGCTGGGCGCTACCGGCGCAGTGGAGGCGTTAGCCTGCATTTGCGCCATACAGCGAGGCATCATTCCCCCCACCATCAATAACCAAGATTTAGACCCTGCATTTGACCCTCGCCTAAACCTGACGCTGAACGTAGCGCAAAAGCGCGATGTTCGGATTGCTTTAAGCAACACTTTCGGGTTTGGAGGCCACAATGCTTCGGTAATTTTTAAGCGATTTAGTCAATTCTAATATTTTGTTATCCAATCTACTTCAACTTGTAAAAAAGTTCTTGCCCAATTCTTCCAAGAACAGCGAGGACTTGCTGCTTATTAACTCCCTGAAGAAGCTGCTGGGCTATACGCCAAAGCAGCTTGAGCTGTACAGGCAGGCTTTTACGCACAGCTCCGTAACCCGCCGCCCCTATCAGCAGCGCAAGCGCTACTACCCTAAACCCACAGAGCAGCATAACGAGCGCCTTGAATTTTTGGGCGACGCCGTTCTTGAGCTCATCGTTTCGGAGTACCTCTACAATAAGTTCCCGAGCAAGCGCGAAGGATTTTTGACGCAGGTGCGCTCAAAAATTGTTGGGCGCGAGGCGCTGGAAAAGCTGGCGCAGCAGCTCGACTTGTCGCGCTTTGTAGTGGCAAAGCTGCGCAACTCCGTAGCCAAAAATATTCTGGGCAACACGCTGGAGGCGCTGGTAGGAGCCGTTTACTTAGACAAAGGTTACGTATGCGTGCGCGATATTTTTCTCAACCGTATGCTGCTGCCGCACGTTAACATCGACGACTTGGTAAAGCGGGAGTTTGACTTCAAAAGCCGCCTGCTGGAAACCGTGCAGAAGCGGGGAGGTCAAGCCGTTTTTGATACAACAAGCCAGCCGAGCAAGGACAAATCTCACTACGTGTTCACCACCACGCTCCGCATCAACAACGAGGTGGCCGGCCAGGGCAGCGGATTATCGAAAAAAGAGGCCGAGCAGCGCGCCGCAGAGAAGGCGTATGGAGCTGTCATTGCAAAGCATACGAGCTAAACTCATGCTGATAACACCCGTTCAAATACGGTTTAGCGATATTGATTGCTTTGGGCATGTGAATAATTCCGTGTACTGGAGTTACTTCGACGTTGGGCGTATGGACTACCTGCATAGGCTCTTTTCGGACGATTTTGAGCTGCGCGACGAAACGGTAATTCTGGTTCACGCCGAAGCCGACTACAAAGTGCAAACCCGCCTGAAAGACGCTATCTCTGTGCGCACCGGCGTGACAGGAGTTGGCGAGCGGAGCATCAAAATGCAGCAAGAAATTGTCAATACCAAGACCGGAGCGGTGCACGTAAGCAGCCACTCTGTACTTTCGGGGTTTAGCAAGGCTACGCAAAAATCTATCCCGATAAAGCCGGAGTGGAAAAACAGCATAGAGCGCTTTGAGCAGCGGAAAGCGTAGCGATAAAAAACTTTGCAACCTGCTATTTTACAGGAAATGGAAGCGATAAAGATTAGAGTTATGGCAAAAAATAGAACAGCAAGCAAATCAAAACAATATGTTTATATCGTTCAAGTTCGATGATTACGTCAATTTTATCAAATCTCACCATTTGTTCGCAGGCGAAATTTTTATCAAACCCGAAGCTGAACAACAAGCCGTAAAAATAGTAAAGAAGACAACGCCGTCTTTGAAAGCCAGAGGCCTTTCGCCGAAAGATGTGATGGAAAAAGCCAAAAAGGCGGAAAATGACGAATTTTATACCCGATACGAAGACATTGAAAAAGAGCTCTCCATGTACGATAAAAGCATTTGGAAAGATAGCGTAGCGTATTGCAACTGCGATGACGCGGTTGATGGCGATGAAAAAAAAACATCGGCGTTTGTGCAGTATTTCTTAAATAATTTTAAAAAATTGGGGTTGCGAAAGTTGATATGCACGCACTACAGCGGAAAAATAGATTTATTCAATCAGGGTTATGCCGCGTACGTTGCCTATATTTTTACAAAAGACGGAAAAATCGAAATGGAAAAAAAACACCTGAAAGGCTATGACGGGAGCTTTGACCATCCCATTTCGCTGAAAATACTTAAAGAAGAAGCCGATATCGTATGCACGAATCCGCCGTTTTCACGCTCAATAGATTATTGGAATGCTATTATCGGAAGCGGCAAAAAATTTATCATCATCTCAAATATTTCAAATGCCATAAATACTGCGTATATTCCGTATTTTATAAAAAAACAAGCGTGGGCTGGATATAACAGAGTAGATTGGTATCTAAATCCCAAAAGACAGCTTACCGATGCGTCAGGACACTGGTACACGAATATTCCGATAAAAGATAGGCCGAAATTTAAGCAGCTGAAAATTATGCCATTGAAGAATATTCCCGAAAAATACAGAAAATATGACGATTCAAAAACTTTGCTGGTAGATAGTTGTTATGTTCCAAGCAACTATATAAAACCGTTTGCGGTATCTGCCCGCCCAATACTGAACGGCTTACTGGAGAAGGGTTATCAAATTGTTCAAGAAAAAAGATATACGCCCTACATAAATGGCAGGGAAACTTTTGCAAGAGTGCTGGTACAGAAAATATGACGCCATTGAAAAAAGTAGCATTTTACGTTGTTTTTCCGGTCGTTTTTGGGTTTTTGCCAAGCGCCACCGCCACCGCTCAGGCGCCGGATACCGTTTACAACCAAGTGGACGAGCACGGGCTAAAGCAGGGATACTGGCAAAAAAAATATCCAAACGGACAGATAGCCTACCGCACTCTTTTTGTTGACGACAAGCCCCGCGGCCTGCTGGTGCGCTACCACGAGAATGGAAAAAGAATGGCGCTCATCGACTACTTTGATGGCGGCAATATCTCCCTTGCGCAATTCTTTTCGAGTAACGGAGCGCTAATTGCAGAGGGGCGCTACCTGAACGAGAAGAAAAAGCAGGGGCTGTGGAAGTACTACAAGAACGACAAACTGGCAATGGCCGAAAATTACGAAAATGGCCTGCTTGAAGGCACTTCCTCATCATACTATCCAAATGGGAAGATATTTGAGCGGAAACGGTTCAAAAACGGCCAACAGGAGGGTGTCTACGAGCAGCTGGACGAGCAGGGACACCTCATGAGTGAAGCAATGTTTGCAAGAGGCCTGCGCAATGGCGGCATACGCTACTACTACACCAACAACCGGATACGCATTGAAGGTCAGTATACCGACAACGTGCGCACCGGCGAATGGACTTTTTACTCACCCACCGGAGCTGTGGAGCGCAAGACCACCTACGTGCAGGGCTTTGCGGCGGACAGAGATTCTATTGACAAAAAAAATTCCGACTTGCTCAAAAGCATGGAGGCAAATAAAGGTCTGTTTGTTGATCCGGAGGATATGTTTGAAGAGTAAAGTAGATAAAGCGAGCTATGCCCCCGCTTGTGGCAAGCTTGCTCGTTAGCCGAATTTATATTGTGGCGTTAATTTCGATATCCTGAACGCAATCCCTGCCAGAATGTGGCGGTATGGAAAATCGCAAAGTCCATATTGATATTGAACAAAAAGGTTGAATTTTGTCGGCTTGAAATTCAGCTTAGCGCTATAAACCAACGGCGCGTCGCCGTTGGTTATCCAGCCGTAGTAGCCCGACAGGGTGCTCTCAAAATCGAAAAAACGATTTGACAAAATAATTTTTCCGCCATACATTGGCGCGTCGTTTTGTGTGCTGTTGGTTGTTTCCCAGCAAAGAAAGCCAAAATTGGCAACCATTCTCACTTCACTTATAAGCTTGCTTTTTAGAAGAAAAGACTTTCCGATTTCCATATCAAAATAGTATCCGGGCGTATCGAAGTAGCGGCGCTGCCCGAAATTTGTTCCCGAAGCCGTTTTCAATGTGCTGTTCAAAATAATGCTTGGTGCGAATTTTTTTTCTAGCAAAACCAACGTCCGTGCCTGCACGTAAAAATCTCCGCTTGCCGCTCCCGAAAGCTCATTTCCCTCCATGCTCCGCTCGTCATAAACGGCTTGCGTTACCCGATAATTTTCGAACGTAGCAAACCACGCTTTGAGCGAAACGCGCTCGGGAAGCAACGGAACTTCGGCGGAAAAAGTGATATTGCTCGTGTTGTCACCAAAGCCGAAAAAATAGCTCTCCGAAAGCTGTATGGTTGTCAAAGCCGGAATGGTTGCATTGCTAAATTCGGGAACAGGGTTGGCATTTGGCCCGAAGTAAGCAGGCGAATAGCTTACCGTTTGCGAGTAAGAAACTGGAACAAAGAAAATTAGCAAATAAATTGCGTAAATATTTTTGTTAGCTGCCATGTATTTAAGAGTTTGCAAGCGTTAAACTCTTAAATTTTTCGGCAAACAAAAAGCGTGAAGCTGTTCGTTAATTGCTTATTTTGCAAGTCGGGTACCTGAGAATGAACCGTGTGTCTAAATAAGCACGAACAGTCCACGCCCGAAGACGTGAACCATCGCAATTTATTCCCAGACACTTTTAGAAATTTCTCAGGTTTCTGACTTGTAGGAATTAAGAGCGTTAGCTCAATATTTTATGTTTTTATATATTCTTATGTTTTTATATATTCTTTTCTGTTTCGTTATTATAGATTATTTGTAGCTATTCAGCCGCCGGCAGCGCAGTAAGAACCGACACCCCGCACTGTTTGTGCGGCAAAGGTATTACTTTTTTTCTTACTTTTCATCAGCCTCAAAAAAAGATTTAGGAATTGTCACGAAATAACATGCCTTAATATTTATATAACATACTGAACTATAGTAAAAACACAATTATAATGGTCGATTTATTTCGTAACAATTCCAAAGGTGAAGAGCAAGCTGGAGAAGCCCGAGCTGCAAATCATCATCTCCTTCAGCCAGCCGGAAAAGGCCGTTGAACGCTACAAGGAGCGATGGCAAATTGAAACCGCTTTCAGAGCGCTCAAGTCAAGCGGTTTCAACATCGAGGATACGCACCTTAGCGATGCAGGCCGCATTGAAAAACTTTTTTCGCTCTTCATGGTAGCCTTTACGGGGGCCTACCTCGTGGGGATTTACCTCCACCAAAACGTAAAACAAATTAAAGGAAAGAAGCACGGAAACATGGCCAAAAGCCTATTTAGGGATGAGAAATAAATAACATATAACGGATGTAAAAGCCGTAGAGACCTCACCCCCGGCCCCTCTCCAAAGGAGAGGGGAGAGGGACACGATATTCGGCGCCAGCCTCCCCTCTCCTTTGGAGAGGGGCCGGGGGTGAGGTCTCTACGGGATGACATAGCTGTTATATCTTGTTTATTCGTC
>JAISGH010000008.1 GCA_031263185.1 Prevotellaceae bacterium
ATTGCCAACCCCATCTACGAGGAAATCATGACGCGCTACCTCAACTCGGGCTACCACGACAACCTGCCGCCTCCCTCCACGTGGAAGTGGCAAAATCCCGACGGTACGCTGAACATGGACAGCCTGCTGGCCGCGTTTCAGAAGTTTTGGCGCCGCCACTCGGAGGCGTGGGAGCAGCAAGCGGGCTACACCGAAGCCTTTCCGCACCTGCTGCTGATGGCGTTCTTGCAGCGCATAACCAACGGTGGGGGGCACATAGACAGAGAAGCTGCCGCCGGGCGCGGGCGGATGGACTTGACGGTGGAGTACGGCGGATTGTGCTACATTATTGAGATAAAAATTGTTTACACCCACGATTCGCCCGCTACGGTTCGGGAGGACGGGCTGGAGCAAATCTGCGGGTACCGCGACAGGATAGACAAGTCTGCTCCGGCGTGGTTGATAATCTTCGACCGCCGCCCAAAGGCAAAAGAGTTGACCTGGGACGAGCGCATCACGTGGGAGGTAGACGCTGCCACCGGCGTAACCGTGCTGGGATGCTAATAGATGATGGACATAATTTTAAAATTAAATTTTAGGCCAAATGAAAAAAACGTCAAAGACAAAAACGCTGCTGCGCCCTTGCCCTATTTGCGATAGCAGACAAGGAGAAGTGTTGCATACGCAAAAATTCCTCGTACCCCAAGAGTATTTACTGCCTGCAGAATATGATGTGGTTGCATGCACAAAATGCGGATTTACATACGCCGATACAAGCGTCGGCCAGCAGGATTATAACCGCTACTATCAGTCGCAGTCCATATACGAAGACAAGAAAACAGGGCGTGGTAGCGGAACCAACGAGCATGACCTGAAGCGCCTTTCGGAAATAGCGGAAGAAGTAGCGCGCTCGTGCCCCGACAAAACCGCAAGAATTATTGAAGTAGGCTGCGCCAACGGAGGCATTTTAATGCTGCTGAAGCGTAAAGGCTATACGAACCTGACTGGTGTAGATCTTTCGGCAAAGTGTATAGAAAATGTTACATCGCATGGCATAGCAGGAGTGCAGGGAGCCATCTCTGACGTAGGCCGGTTGCTCAACGGACAAAAATTCGATTACGTGATACTGTCGCATATAGTAGAGCATGTTTACGATTTGAGGGGAGCGCTCCGCCAGTGCTACGATTTGATGGACAAGGACGCCACGCTATACCTTGAGGTGCCGGATGCCGCCCGTTACTCCGATTTTTACATAGACCCTTACCATCACTTCAATATCGAGCATATTAATCACTTTGACGAAGTTTCGTTAACCAACATAGGCGCGGTTACCAACTTTTCAAAACGCTATGCAGGGCATAAAACCACACCGGTTTCTGCCGACTATACGTGGCCTGCCGTGTTTGTGCTGTTTGAAAAAGCTAAACCATTGGAGTTACCCCTCTCTACAGAAGCAAGAAAATCTATAGAGGCCTACTTGGAGCTATCCGCAAAAGATTCGTGCACGGAAATTATTGCAGAGCTGGTAAAAACGCAGGAAGAACTTTACGTGTTTGGGGCAGGAAACCTCACCTATCGCCTGCTGGCAACCACAGATTTGCCCAAATGCAACATCAAAGCATTTATTGATAACGATTCTAAAAAGCAACGTAAATTAACGTATGGGGGGGGTAAAATGTTGATTAGCAATGAGATATGCGCACCGAAAGTATTGGCAGGCGCTACCGGCACGGTAGTTATATGCTCCGTCCAATTTACGCAGGAAATAGAAGCGCAAATCAAATCAATTAACGAAAGCCTGAAAATAGTAAAGCTAAATCGCACCCTAAAAAACAATCTTAACTATGCACCCTAATAAAGTTATCCTTGCCGACCTTCGGCGCATTGCCAGCGCGGACGTCGATTGGCAGCAGCTCGCAGGCAAAACGGTCTTAGTAACCGGCGCCAGCGGCTTCTTGCCTGCATACATGGTGGAAACGCTGCTGTACCTTGCCCGCGAAAAGATTGTGCGGGGCTTGAAGGTGCTTGCCCTCGTAAGAAACCGGGAAAAAGCCGAAAAGCGGTTTGCCCACCTGCTGAGCGATAGCTGCCTGCAGCTCATTGTTCAGGATGTGTGCCTGCCGCTAAAGGTGGACGAGCCAGTGCACTTTATTGTTCACGCGGCAAGTCAGGCAAGCCCCAAGTACTACGGCGTTGACCCTGTGGGCACACTGAGCGCCAACGTGAGCGGAACGCTCAACCTGTGCGAGCTGGCGCGAAAAAATCCGCTGCAATCTTTTTTGTACTTCAGCTCGGGGGAGGTTTACGGAAAGGTAGATGACCGGCTCACGGAGGTAACCGAGTCGGACTACGGCTACCTCGACCCGATGAACGTACGCTCGTGCTACGGCGAATCCAAGCGCATGGGCGAAACTATTTGCGTGTCCTACATGCACCAGTTTGGCATACCTGTCAAGATAGTTCGCCCCGGCCACACCTACGGGCCGGGCATGGAGCTGAACGACGGGCGCGTGTTTGCCGACTTTGTGCGAAACATCGTCAACGGCGAGGACATTGTGATGAACAGCGACGGCAGCGCTTCGCGGGCTTTCTGCTACCTGAGCGACGCCACGGTAGCTTTTTTCAAGGTGCTGATAGCCGGCAAGGCAGGCGAGGCTTACAACGTTGCCAACCCTTTTTGCGAAGTAACCATTGGCGAGCTTGCCAAAAAGCTCACCGGCATGTTCCCCGAAAAGCGCCTCAAAGTTGTGCGCAGGGAGAGGGAAACCAGCGGCGGATACATGGCAAGCAAAAATACGCGCTGCTTTGCGTCCATCAAAAAGATGCAGTCGCTAAGCTGGAGCCCGTCCGTAACCATAGAGGAAGGATTTTATAAAACCATTTTAAGCTATAAATAAGTTATAAATCTGTAAAAACAAGTAGTATGAAAGCCACAAAAAAAGAGTTCCGCGACGGACAAGTAAGCAAGCAGGAGTACCTGGAAAAAATGTATGAAGTACATGCGCATCTTTTCGATTACTCGGAGCTTATGAAAGATACCAACGTATCTAAAATAGTAGTAGAAGACGATACGGTCGTTGCCACCTGCAGAAATTCCGGCGTAAAGCTTATCTGCGCAAAGGGAGATGTACGCTCTGTTCCGTTGACTATTTTCAACCTCGGCGACTACGAAGCCAACGAGCTGAACATGCAGCTGCAGCTCATCAAAGATGGGGATACCGTTTTTGACATTGGGGGAAACATTGGGTGGTATGCGCTGCACGTGGCGCAAAAATATCCAGGCTCAACCGTTTATTCGTTTGAGCCGCTCCCTCCAACTTTTGAGCAGCTCAGGAGCAACATCCGGCTCAACGGCGCCCAAAATATCACCGCCAACAACATCGGCTTTTCCGACAGCGCCGGAGAGTTTAAGTTTTTTATAGACCCTGCAATCTCCGGAAACGCAAGCATGGTAAACGTTGCAGAGAAGGAATATGTTCAGGTTTTCAGGTGCAGGGTAGAAATGCTGGACAGCTACGTTAGCAGTACAAGCGCAAAGGTTGACTTTATAAAGTGCGACGTGGAGGGGGCAGAGCTGTTCGTTTTCAGGGGAGGCATCAATACGCTCAAAACCCAGCAGCCAATTGTTTTTACGGAAATGCTGCGCAAATGGTCGGCAAAGTTCAGCTACCACCCCAACGATATTATTGAGTTTTTTAAGCCGCTGGGCTACACACCTTATACAATTTTACCCCCCCCCATTAGCACAACTTAACACTAACCTTAAATTACGCAAATTTAATTTGGTGGATGAGAATACCGTTGAAACAAACTACTTCTTTTTGCACCACGAAAAGCATGCAGGCATCATCAGCCGATTTGTAGGGCCGAGCTAAAGGCGTCGCCGGAAAACGACAGAGCTCCGGTTCGTATCCAAGTACGACGTAGCCTGCACCGTACGGGAAGTCTCCGGCAAGCGCCACCTGCCCATTGAGGTAGCGCAGGCGGGAATGGCGGCGGAGTACAGCGGCGACAACGGGCGCCTGCGCCGCGAAATGCCGAATTTAACCCTCACCCCGCTACGAAAATCCATAGAAAAGCTGTATCTTTGGTACGCCGAAAATCGGCATTTAATCAATCGGAATGAGCTTTTATTCGATAAATAAATTTGGAGTATGACAAACAGCAACGTAGCGCTACTTGACTGCACCCTGCGAGATGGCGGGTATATTAATAATTGGAATTTTGGACAAAACACGCTGATAAACGTGTTTGAGCGGCTTGTATCCGCCAACATTGACTACATTGAGGTCGGATTTCTTGATGAAAGACAACCATTTAACATTAATCGCAGCATAATGCCCGACACGAAAAGCGTGGAAATGATTTACGGCAACCTGCATAAAGGAAACACGCAAGTTGTTGCAATGATTGACTACGGAACGTGTGGGTTATCTCATATTCAACCCTGCGCCGAAAGTTTTTTGGATGGCATCCGCGTGATTTTTAGAAAGCATATTATGCACGAGGCCATGAAATTTTGTAAAGAATTAAAAGGTCTTGGATATAAAGTGTTCGCAAATATCGTTGCAACCACCAACTACAATGACGATGAACTTCTTGAGCTGATAAAGTTGCTTAACGATGTAAATCCGTTTGCAGTGTCAATTGTTGATACTTATGGGCTGTTTCATAAAGAAGGACTCAACCACTACTTTCAAATACTTAATGGTCAACTTAATAAAGAAATAGGAATTGCCTACCATTCTCATAACAATTTTCAGCTGGGATTTGCTAATAGTAAAGACTTGATTGATCAGCATGAATCGAACAATGGGCGATTATTAATTATTGATGGCTGTGTTTATGGCATGGGCAATGGCGCGGGCAATGCTCCAACAGAGCTGCTGGCGATGTACTTGAATGATAGCTGCGGTAGCCATTATAACATAACCCAAATATTGGAAGTAATCGACTCTAACTTAATGGATATATGGAAGAAAACGCCATGGGGATATTCTTTGAAGTACTTTATTGCCGCCTCCAATGGCTGTACATCAAAATATGTCACATGGTTGCTTGATAAGCAAACATTATCAGTTCAATCCATAAACGAAATCCTTCAGAAGATTGAAAAAGATAAAAAACAGTTTTTTGACAAGCAGTGCATAGAGCAACTTTATATTGATTATCAACAAAATATTTGCAATGATGCCGATGATTATAAAAAACTGTCGGCGCAGCTAAGCAACAAAAAAATACTCATCATTGGGCCGGGGGTGAGCGTCAACACCGAAGCGGGCAGCATCGAAAAATACATCAAGGAGCAAAATCCAACGGCTATTGCCATCAACTTTATTCCCGAAGAAATTGACATAAAATATTTGTTCCTGACCAACTCGAAGCGCTACGTGCGGCAGGCAACGCGCATCAACAGGCTGGGAGGCAGCATAAAAACCATAGCCACCTCAAACGTTACCAAATCGGCTGGCCAATTTGATTACAGCTTAGACTACGAAACGCTCATAGACCGCTCGGCCGTTTTTATGGACAACTCCTTTATCATGCTGATGAAGGTGATGGCAAAGCTGGGCGTCCGCGAGGTAGCGCTGGCCGGATTCGACGGCTACTCCTGCAGCAGGGAAGCAAACTACTACTCGTCGGAAATGGAGTATCAGTCCGCAAGGCAAAAAAGTGCGGAGATCAATGCAGATGTAAATAAAAACTTGCAGGCGCTGAAAAAGGTGATTGATTTTAAATTTATTACCGACACATTGTATGAGGCGGGATGAGGGAGGAGAGGTACTTTTTTATATTTTTGCAAAAATGAATAGCTATGAGAACTATCAGCGTACAGATTTCGGACTTGGAGTATAGCGCTTTTGGGCTATCGAAAAAGGATTGGTCATTTTCCGAGCTGACAAATTTAATTGAAAAAAATTTGGCGCAGCAAGCGCTGGATAAAGCTGCTTTTTTGGCGGAACAAAATGGCTTGTCGTCGATGACAATGGCGGATATCTTGGACGAAGTAAAAGCAGCGCGGAAATGCAAAAAATAATCGTGGATACAAATGTAATTGTATTTGATTTTTAGATACGATTGATTTACTTTGGAAACATAAAATGGCAGATATAGGGAAAATAAAATCCATATACAGGGACATTGTAGTTTCCGAAAATTGGACTATCCCGCAAGCCATCGGTCTCATCACCCCCGAAAATGTAATACCGCATCCTAAAAACCCGACCATCGCCGACTGTTTCCGGCAAATGGGGTGGGTAGAAGATTTGGGTTCGGGCGTGAGAAACATGTACAAGTATTGTCCGATTTACGTTCATGGCGCCTTCCCCGTTATGGAGGAAAATGATGTTTTCAAGCTGACTGTCCGGTATGAAAAGGAAAGTCAAGCGGAGGCATCCGGCGAATCGTCTCTTTCCAAAACGGAAAAAATATTGTTGCTAATACGGGAAAATCCGAAAATCACAGCAGCGGAAATTGCGGCTACAACCGGCATTTCTCTCAGGACAATAAGGCGAATCACGACAGATTTGGTAAATAATGGAATAATATATAGAAAAGGTTCGGACAAAGATGGGGAATGGGTTATTATAAAATAATGGCACTTTATGGCACTTTAAATGGCACTTTAAAATGGCACTTTAAATGGCACCATAAATGGCACCATAAAATGGCACTGTAAATGGCACTGTAAATGGCACTGTAAAATGGCACTGTAAAATGGCACTGTAAAATGGCACTGTAAAATGGCACTGTAAAATGGCACCATAAATGGCACGTTAAAAATTCCGATATTTTTTAATTTTATTGAGAAAATTATGTAGAAAATGAGGTTGAATCCTCAAAAAAACCTCATTCCCAACCTAATTTTTATAACAAAGCAACCTCAGTAGCAATAGATTACGGATTTTTCCGTTACCTCATTTTAAGGGAGTTGAGTTTTTAATAATTCCCTAAGGTAGATGTTAAATTTTGATTTTTAGATACGATTGACTTACTTATGAAAGATTACAAGCTGGTGGTTTTTGATTTGGACGGCACCCTGCTCGATACCACCGACGGAATAGCGGCCTCCGTAAGCCACGCTATCAGCTCGCTCAACCTGCCGGCGCTGAGCCGCGAAGCGCTGCTGTCGTTCATTGGGCCTCCCATTGCGGATTCTTTTGCCCGCCACTTCGGCTTGAGCGGCGCGCTGCTGCAAAAAGCCGTTGAGACATACCGGAATGATTACGGCAGCAACAGGCTATTTGAGGCCGTCCCCTACCCCGGCATTTACGACGCTTTTGAGTACCTGCGCAGCGGCGGCGTAAAAACAGCCGTGGCAACGTACAAAAGAGAGGACTGCGCCGTGAGGCTGCTGCAACATTACGGCTTTGACCGCTACACAGACCTTATGTTCGGAGCCGATAAGGATGGTAACCTCAAAAAGAAAGATATAATCATGAAGTGTATCGACAATTCCAACCTTGTCGCTCCCAAAACGCTGGTGGTTGGCGATACGCTCCACGACGCAAAGGGCGCAGGTAGCCTTGGGCTGGATTTTTTTGCCGTAACCTACGGCTTTGGGTTTAAGGCGGGCGATGGCTTGTCCGGCGCTAACGCTGTTGGCGTCGCCGAAAGCCCTGCAAAATTTGTAGAATGGTTTAATGGTTAAGTTATGAAAATAAAATTATGAAAATAAAAGTAGCGCACTACGTTGCAAATTTTTTGGTGGAGCGGGGCGTTGAGCACCTGTTCACCGTTACCGGCGGCGGCGCGATGCACCTGAACGACGCCTTTGGCCACCACCCAAGCCTTACGTGCATATACAACCACCACGAGCAGGCCTGCGCCGTTGCCGCCGAAGGCTACACGCGGCTCACCGGAAAGCTGGCGGGCGTGTGCGTTACCAGCGGCCCCGGCGGAACGAATGTTATTACCGGCGTGCTGGGCGGCTGGTTAGACTCCATCCCGATGTTCGTCATATCCGGTCAGGTGAAGCGCGAAACTACCATACACGCCGCCGACGTACCGCTACGGCAGCTGGGCGACCAGGAGTTTGATATTGTTTCGTGCGTTTCCGGCATGACGAAGTATGCCCAAATCATTATGGAGCCGAACGAAATTCGCTACCACCTTGAAAAGGCTTATTTTCTCTGCACAACCGGAAGAGGAGGCCCCGTGTGGCTGGATATTCCGTTAGACGTGCAGGCGGCTATCGTAGAAACCGACAACCTGCAAGGGTTTGACGAAAAAGAGTGCGCCGCCGAAAATCCGGTGTATGATAAAAACCTTTCCCCCCAAATAATCGAAAAAATAAAAACCGCAAAGCGCCCTGTGCTGTTTGCCGGATCGGGCGTAAACCTCGCAAACGCCAAAGATATTTTTATCAAGCTGGCCGAAGCGCTGCAAATTCCGGTAGCTACTGCCTTTAATGGGCTTGACTTAATCTGGGAAGACCATCCTTTGTACTGCGGTCGCCCGGGTACTGTTGGCCTGCGCGGTGGAAACTTTACGGTTCAAAATGCAGATTTGCTGCTGGTGCTCGGCTGCCGGCTAAACATCCGGCAAATCAGCTACAGCTACAAAAGTTTTGCGCAAAACGCCTTCAAAATCATTGTTGACGTTGATAAAAACGAGCTGCAAAAGCCCACCGTTGCGCCGGATATGCCGGTGTGGGCAGACCTAAAAGAGGTGATAGCGGACTTGCTGCGGCATGATTTGTCGGCTGTCCATTCGGACGCGCACCGGCAATGGCTGCAATGGAGCAAAAATATCCACGATAAATATCCGGCAGCTTTACCCGCATACTACGAGACAAAAAAGCCACTAAATCCCTACGTTTTTACTCATGAATTTTTCAAAGAGCTTAATGACGACGAAGTGGTGGTTTGCGGCAACGGCAGCGCGTGCGTCGTTACCTTTCAGGCGGCAACAGTAAAGCACCGCCAGCGATTGTTTACCAACTCGGGGTGCGCGGCAATGGGCTACGGATTTCCTGCCGCCATTGGCTGCTGCTTTGCGCAAAAAGGCAAGCGGGTAATTTGCATCGACGGCGACGGCAGCTTTCAAATGAACTTGCAGGAGCTGCAAACGGTGGCGCACCATCGGCTTAACCTCAAAATTATATACATCAACAACGCCGGATACCATTCTATCCGGCAGACGCAAACAAATTTGTTTCATCCGCCCCTGGTGGGCGTTTCGAGCGATACGGGGGTAAGCTTTCCATGCGCCGAAAAAATAGCGTATGCCTACGACATTCCATTCATAAAAATCGAATCCGTTGACGATGTGGCAAAGCTGCACAGCTTTATCGGCAAGCAGGGGCCTGCTTTTTGTGAAGTAGTGGTTGACCCGAAGCAAAGCTTTGCGCCGAAGCTATCTTCAAAGGTACTCCCCGACGGTAAAATAGTATCTCCTCCCATTGACGACATGTTTCCGTTTCTTGATAAAGAAGAATATTTGGCCAATAAAAATATAGCCAACATAACGGGCGCCGTATGATGGCGATTTTTTCCGATGGTTGCCAATTGTCCTCAGCACGACAGGCACTCGAGACGGATATTTTACGGGACAAATCAGAATGTCTATATTTGTAAGATAATTTGTAATATTTTAGTAAAATGAAAGAGCATAACCCTAACGCAAGAAGACGCAGGTTTTTCAACACTACCGGGCCTTGCAACCCCGAAAGACACTACATGCTTCCACCCGCCGATCGGCTGGTTGGCGGGCAGCTGCACCGCTACATCACAGATGAGCTGTACTGGGTGCTCCACGCGCCGCGGCAAACGGGCAAAACCACCTTCCTGCAAAGCTGGATGCGCGAAATCAATGCAAGCGGCGAGGCTGTTGCCTGCTACGTGAGCGTGGAAATCTGCCAGGGAGTTGCAGAACCGGAGCGAGCCATGCCGGCTATTTGTGCAGTTATTAAAGAATTTTCTTCTCGCTTTAACGT
>JAISGH010000038.1 GCA_031263185.1 Prevotellaceae bacterium
CAGCGTAAGGATTTGGGCGGGGGATACGAAAGCAAACAGGGCAAGTGCGCCGTTCCGAGTAATGCAGGATGGCTCGCTGGTGGCAAGCAACGCTAAGATTACCGGGGAAATTAATGCCACAAGCGGAAAGTTTAAGGGTGAAATTGAGGCTACAAGCGGAGTAATGAAAAAAATTAAACTTGAATGTGATCCATTTTCCCCGTATTATCTTGATAAAAATTCAATTGAATTTAATGAAATGGGTAGGCTTATATTAAATAACATAGACCTTAGAAATAATACCGAAACTATAAAAAGAAGAGTTTCTCTATCAGAAGATCAACTTATTTTTTATACTGCATACGGAGAAATTGATTCATATTTCGGCGCGACAACACAAATAAATAGATTGGTATCATTCTACGGAATGAGAATAACTAACATTCCAACTTCATCTGCAAACTTAGTAAAAGGTGATGTCTATCGCGATGGATCAACATTAAAAATTGTAACATAAACTAATGCGGATATTGTAAAGAATCTTGTTTATTTACGTATATGGCTAAAGGGTTTTCGCTTACATTGAATATGTTTTTTCGGTATTTTTTTACAACAAAAGGACTCTTATACCTAATAGCTAAAAGGGTATCTTCAATACCCATAAGGTAATCGCTAAAGATGTAAATACTATCCACGTTAGCTGCTATAATTCTTTCTCCGGTTGCATACCCTGCCAATAGTGTCCCATGTTCGTACATTTTCAAGCAGTAACCTTTTTGGTCAAAATAACCGCTAACTACATTGGGCAATGGTGTTCTGTATTTTTCCAATTCTATAACAAAGCTGGTATAGTCCTGAATTTGTTCGTCATCTGTCGGTTGTATATTATCCTCTCCTTCTTTGCTGCAGGCGACCGCAAGTCCCAGCAGCGCGAGGGTTGCGAGGTATAGAATGTTTTTTCGGATTGTCCTGTATTTCGTCGTTGCGATTGTAAGCAGTCTTCTTTTCATGATAAAACTTTTTAAAATTCCAAACATTCGTCATAAGTAACTTTTCCTTTTTCTTTCAAATTTATTTTATCTAATCTATTTTTATACTTATTTACCTCATACGGATTATAGATACAAAAATGTCTCCCTTCGATAAATAATGTTCTATTTTCATTGTGAGCATTGATAATTTGGTTTTCTAATCCCTTGTTTTCTTCATTTGCTAATGCACGTTGTAACCGTTTTTCATTTTCTTTGGAATGTATATCTATAATCAACATACATATTCGCTTCTCATTCTCATAATCTTTATTTTTACGATATAAGACAAGAAGCCTATAGTGAGAATGGATTCGTTTATAATCTAATGCTACTATTTCTTCATAACATTTTATTGCTTCATCTATTTTTTTCTCCTTTTCAAAGATATTCCCAGCTTGAAATATTTCACCTATTTGTTGATTCTTATTTTGCCTTTCTATATATTCATTTTGTTTTTTCACAACACAATCAAAATCTGATTTTGAAATAACAAAGTAATTATATTTATCACAATCCGCATTAAGGCGGGCAAGGCCTATTTTTGTACCTATTTCATTGATATCACCATCATAATCATGTGCCATTAACCCATATCTATATTTAACATCAAAATCTTTTACGGGTAGTTTAACTTCATTTTCGTTTGGCTCACGTCCGCAGGAATTTGGGTTTAATTCATTAATTAATCCTTGCTCATATTTTTTTATCATTTCTTCCTCTGTCATATTGATAGAGAAAGCTATGTTACCCACATTCGTATTTATCGAATAATCAAAAATTTTTTTATCTACATGATTTTCATCATTTGCATGCTTTGCTTTTAATGTATCTTTTCTGAACAATTTATTGAATATTCCCATGCTCGTAATTTTAATTATTTATTATCAAATCTTTATTCGTTCTTTTTACCCGCGCCAATCCGTTTCTACTTGAATTACGCTCGCGCCGTACAATGCGCAAGTTTGCCTTTGTTCTATGGTATTCACGGAATTTGTCGGCAAGGGAAGCATCGGCAAAAACCACGTTGTTTTTTTCGTCCCTTTCGTACTCCAGCGCTTCAGGTTCTATTTGGTACAGCTCTTTGAAGCGGTCAACAATTACGGAAAAGGTATTTGGTTGCCGGTGGTCAACTACCAATTCATCCCAGCGGGATAGCGCCCCCGTTTCCATGCAGGCAGCCATTCGATTAACCGTACCCTTGAAGTAGCGAGATTTTACGGCGTGAATATCCGTACGGATAGCAGAGCGGCAAGCCTTTATAAACATATCCGCATCGGAGTAGGATTTACCATTGATATAAAGCAGGTAGGATATATAGCAGCTTGTGCCGTCTTCATAAAAGATTTCAAAGCATTTAGTGTTGAATTGGACGCGGGAAACTTTGATTTCAGAAATGTAAATCGGATTGTCGGACGGCGCCTCCGGCATTTCATTTTCAAAGGGAGAATAGTTAAGGAGGTCGATAAGGTCGTAAAAATCTACACCGTTCAAAGGCTGCCCAAAATCATACGAATTTAGGATAGAGCGGTAATGGGCGATTGCCGCCTTTTTGGAGCCGTACTCATTTTTTCCGATTGCTATTTTGCCCACAGCAAGCAAACTTTTCAAATGCCCCAACCCCCCAAACAGGCAAGTTATAAAAAGCAAACAGCGTGGGTTTTTACACGCTTACTTGCTTGAGGTATCGCCAAACACCCTGACCCAATAAGCATAACCCACGCCTAAACGGTACATAGCGTTTGAGCTATGTACACGTCCAGCAAGGCTATTTCTTCTGGATCATCCCCTAGTGAAGGGGTTGGATAATTTGGCTATTTCCAAACGAGAAGCGAATAACGCTGCAATATATCTGCCTTTTCCGGCGCATAAAACATACCGGAAGACGGGGCAAAGGTAATAAAATTGTTTTTACATGGAAAAATTTGAAGCAAAAAAAATTGAGGCAAATAAGTCCCGAGAAAACATCCCTTTTTTGCCTTTTGAAAACAAATAGCTACCTTTGCCGGAGAAATATTCCAAATAAGCACATCATCATGGAACAACTGATGCCTTTTGATAGCAGCGGCTTCACAGGGGAGTTTTTTGAGGAGCAAAGTCAGGAAAATGGGTTTACTTACTGGCGCGCGTCGCAGCTAATGGCTATGCTCGGGTACAAATCGCTGCCCTCGTTTAGCAAGTCTATAAACAAGGCAATGACAACCTGCAACACCCTCAACATCCCTATTATTGAGAACTTTCAGCAGGTACTCAACGAAGGCGGGATCATAGTGGACTACAAGCTGTCGCGCTTTGCCTGCTACCTGACGGCCATGAGCGCAGACGGCAAGAACCCCGAAGTAGCCCATGCGCAGGCCTACTTTGCTGCGCTGGCCGGCGCCGTTTCGCACTACCTGGAGGAAGCCCAAAAAGTGGAGCGCCTTGTGGTGCGCGAGGAGGTGTCCGAGAGAGAAACCAGCCTGCATGGGGTGGCAAAAAGAGCCGGAGTTGAAAACTACGCATTTTTCCAAACGGCAGGATACCGGGGGATGTACAACATGAACATAAAGCGACTAAAGGGCATGCGCGGCGTACCGGAAAAAAAATCGCTGCTCGACTTCATGGGGAAAGATGAGCTGGCCGCTAACCTGTTCCGCATAACGCAAACGGAGCTGAAGATAAAAAACGAAAACGTTCAGGGCCAGTCAAAGTTAGAGGCTACAGCAGAAAATGTGGGTCGTGAAGTGAGAAATACCATAATAAAGATTAGCGGCGTTGCGCCCGAAAATATGACCACGCAAAAGGATTTGGGAGAAATAAAAAAGGAGCTCAAATCAAAAAGTAAGGCCATTAAACAAATTGACGCCGGGCCGGAAAGAAAAAGAAGTAGGGGATATCGCCAAAATTGGCGACACGGAAAGCCTTTGAACACTTGTAGCCGCAAGGCAATCAGCCTGCAAACACTTCATC
This sequence comes from Prevotellaceae bacterium, assembly GCA_031263185.1. GTDB lineage: Bacteria > Bacteroidota > Bacteroidia > Bacteroidales > UBA932 > JAITMY01. Next base: position 3,957 of record JAISGH010000038.1, read on the forward strand.
CAGCACAGCGTCCGGGTACACTTTGACCATTCCGAAGCGCGGGTCGGGAACGCTGTCTATTTCAATGCCGCGCTTTTTACAAACCTCGCTTGCTTTGCGCCCAGCCCAATCGCCGCCGCCTGCTTTAGGTTCACCGGAATGTGGTGTAGCGCCCCGTAGCCAACAACGGTAAAGTAGCTGGGCCGGGTTTCCGTTCTTGCTTGCAGCTCGCGCACATCCCTTTTAACCTCCTCCAGCGCCTGCTGGTTTTCCCGCATACCCTTAACAGCGAGCTCCAGCAAGTCGAGGGTAGATAGCGGCTTTTGCGCTTCCTTCAGCTGTTGCTCCATGATGTTGAACGCTTCGATGAAGTCAACTTTAAACTTTAGCGCATCCTTGCCGGTGAACCCCATAACGAGCAGCGAAAATCCGTCGCGGTTCATGATGAATACAGGCTGCATCCTGCCGTAGGCATCTGGCAAAGAGGCTTCACAAAACATCACACCAATGCTGGGAACATCGGCGGAATTTTCCGCCAATCTCCTAACAGCCTCCAACACATCCTTGTGCTGCTTTCCAAACTTCTGCGCCACCAGCGAGCTGCTGGTTACCGTTGCGCCTTTTTCTGACTTGAATACTAATTCTTCCATGATTATACTTGTTTGATTTTCTGCGCTCAGCTTTGTGAGCAAAGAAAAAGCCACCGGCCATATCGTGCTGTCGCGGAGCACTCAACGGCCAATGGCTTTTCCATATCTTTTTTTAACCACCCGCGACAGGATTATTTATGTGGGGGCAAAGGTAAGGCGCCGCTTTTAATCCTGCAAATTGCTGTATTTTAGTTCGATATTGCAAATTATGGTAATCTATATTCACCCATATCCGCCACAAAAAAATGTTGATTACGCGCGTATTCGGATGTAGCCAACCAAGCAGCTTGCTGATATGAATATTTTGCAGCGTTAAGCAAACATTAGCTCGCAGGTTGAGCAGTAGCAAAGTTATTGACTTTTTTTGAAAGTTCGTATTATGTTAATACTAAATATCGTACCTTTGGCGCATTAAATATTTTTAATTATGGGACTTATTATAGGAATAGGCAACACCATGCCCAAATTTCCGTACGATTACTACTATGGCGTGGAGATTGACACCGTAGTAGCCAACCCGCAGCTAAAGCGGCTCGGCCGCCCCGAGCTACATGTAGCATTACCAATACAAAGCCGCATGCGCCGCTGCCTGCTGAAGGACGACGGCACGGTAAATTACTACCTTCACGCCAACGACAGCGCCCTGCGCGACAACGGCGCCGCCGCCGACCTTACCGGCGCCGACGGGCAAGTCATGGTAGAGATACCCGAGCACTGGCGCAAGTTTGAATTTGAGGGCACGAAGTGGCGCGTTTTCCTTTCCGAATTTGAGCTGCCCGGCTTTCACCGCGTCCCGAAGGCTTACCGCTCAGCCTACGAAGCCGCAGTGGACAGAACCACGGGCAGCTATAAGCTGTGCAGCGTGGTAAACGCCGCGCCAGCATTTCGCGGCGGGGACAACAACGCCGACTGGGACGGCACCTACCGAAGCCTTTTAGGGAGGCCGGCAGCCAGCATAAGCCTGACAAATTTTCGCGCATACGCCCGCAACCGCGGGGCAGCCGGCAAGAGCAGCGCCGGATGGAGCTGCGACCTTTACGACATTCAAAAAACATGCTACTGGCTCTACGTGGTAGAGTACGCCAACCTGAACTGCCAAGCCGCCTACAACGCGCAGCCCACCGGCGAGGGATACCGGCAGGGCGGGTTAGGCAGCGGCGTTACCGAAGTTTGGGATTGGTATAATTTCAATGGCTATCACGCTTTCATTCCGTGCGGGCACGCCAACTCGCTCGGCAACCGCACCGGCCTGGTTGATTTTACCATGCCGGCCGAGTACAGCGCATCGCTTACCGTACAGGTGCCAAGCTACAGAGGCTTGGAAAACCCGTTTGTCCACCTTTGGAGCTGGACGGACGGCTGCAAAATTCGCGTTTCGCCGGCAGCCGCCAACGGCGGCGCCGGGCTATCGGAATTTTTTGTTTGCAGCGACCCTTCAAAGCTTCAGGATAGCAGCTACAGCGATTATGAGAAGCGCGGAAATTTGCCGCGAAACGATGGGTACGTAAAGGAAATGCTTATCGGGGAGTTTGGCGAAAACATGCCGAAAGTAACCTCCGGAGCATCCTCAACAACTTATTTCTCCGATTACCACTATCAGTACGTATGGAATTATGAAGTAATGGCCGGCGTCCTGTTTGGCGGCGCTGCGGCTGACGGCGCGGGTGCGGGCTTCGCTTGCGCGTACACGGCTGTCGTGCCTTCGATTGCGAACTCGTATGTCGGCTCCCGGCTTTGCTTTATCCCCGTATAGCGCAACGCCCACGCCACGTCGCGCCGCGGGGCAAAAAATATATGCAGCTTAACTATTTAAAAAATTAATACAATGGAAAACAACAACAACGATGATGGCAGCTTACTGTTTTTGAAAATTGAACCCGACAAAAACAGCAAGCACTTCAACTGCCCGGAAACAACCCAGCAAAAGCTAATCAACACTTCATTTTGGATTGTTGATTTTTTGGAAAACGTCACAACAAAGTTTGGAGAAAATCGCTTCCTTGTAAAAATCAAGTGCAACAGGGATGACAGCGACTCGGATGCAAAGAAATTTTTCACCAACTCGCAGGAAATAAAGTACGTTTTGGGAAAGATACGGGAGCGAAACGCATTTCCGCGCAGGGTTACCATGCGAGCGTCGGGAACGCGCTACTACTTTGAATAAATTACAAAAAAAAGGTTGTTTGCCTTTTGGGCGTCCTGTTTGGCAGCAATGCGAATAACAGCGCGAATGCAGGCTTCGCTTACGCGAACACGAATATCGTGCCTTCGAATACGAACACGAATGTCAGCTCCCAGCTATGCTAACGATTTTTTAAGGCAAAAACCTTGGCGCTCGCCAAAAAACAAAGAATGTGAACAGGGTATTAGTAGGATTTTCCGAAAATTCCCTTTGAACCAGCAAAGAGTAATGAAGCGATTAGGTAACCTGTATGGCAGGATTTGCAGCCTTGAGAACCTACAGTTAGCCGACGAAAAAGCCCGAAAGGGCAAGCTGCGCTCGCACGGCGTTGTTAAGCACGACCGGCACAGGGAAGAAAACCTGATCCGGCTACATGAAATGTTGCAAAACGGTACTTTCAGAACGTCGGAATACGATATTTTCAAGATTTACGAACCGAAGGAACGCGAAATTTACCGGTTGCCCTACTTTCCCGACCGCATAGTACACCACGCTGTAATGAACGTTTTGGAGCCTGTGTTTGTTTCAATATTTACAGCGGATACTTACAGCTGCATCAAGAACCGTGGTATTCACGCAGCCGCCGAAAAAGTGAAACGGGCATTGAGAGAAAATCATGAAGAAACAAAGTACTGCTTGAAAATTGACATTCGCAAATTCTATCCGTCAATAGACCACGATACTTTAAAGCGGCTACTCCGCCGCAAGATAAAGGACGTGCGGCTACTTTCGCTGTTGGATGAGGTTATAGATTCTGCCGATGGCGTACCCATTGGTAACTATTTATCGCAGTATTTCGCAAACCTGTATTTATCCTATTTTGACCATTGGATAAAGGAAGCGAAAAGCGTCAGGTTCTACTTTCGGTATGCCGATGACATTGTAGTGTTGCACCAAGACAAAGGATATTTGCACGGTTTATTCAGAGAAATGCAGGTATACTTAGCCGATAACCTGAAATTACAAGTAAAAGGCAATTGGCAAATTTTCCCTGTCGCCGCCCGCGGGATTGATTTTGTCGGGTACGTGTTTTACCACACCCATACAAGATTGCGTAAAAATATAAAACAACGCTTTTGCCGCCGTTTGGCACGGGTAAACAGGCGCAAAGTTTTGACAGAAGCCGAATTTAAACAACGTATTTGCCCGTGGTGGGGATGGGCGAAATATTGTAATAGCATCAATTTAATCAACAAACTTTCAAAAAATTCAAAGTATGAAATCAAATTCAGACGTTAGGCCGCCTGTTTTGCAGGATTTGGGCGACGGCAGCTGGCGCTACAGCCACAGCATAAAAGAAGTGAAGAGAAAAACGGAAGGCCCGGAAAGCGGGGAAGAAAAAACCGTTTTTGAGTACGAAACGGTTCATATTTGGGGAAAACCCACGTACGAAGCGCTTGTGCCGCTTGTTATAGCAGAGCTGTACAGCCCGTCAAAGGAAACCTCTTTGATTAACAAGTACAACGCTTATGTCTTAGCATTATCAGCAAATCCACAGGATAAAGATGATTACGAGGCATACTTAGCGCATACCTTTGAAATCAAAGCGATGGTAAAAAACGATTTGCAAAACTTTAATACCGAAACGCCATGAATGTACTTGTAAAATTTATATCAGGGCTTACAGGTGCCATTATAGCCTGCTTTGCACAAACAATGCCGTTTGCCATGATTTGCCTTTTTGCAGTAATTGTTGACTGCATATCTGCCTTTAGGCTATCGTTGCGGGTAAAGGTTAAGTTTCCGGAGCAATGTTCGGGGAAATTAAAATCAGACTCGGCGCGTAGAATGTTTGGAACGCTGCTTATGATTTATGCTGTTATTCTACTGCTACATACGGTAGATAAGTACTGCTTTACGTTTATGAACATGTACCTGGCCAACATCGCAGCAGGCGTATTTTGCATGGTACAGATTATTTCAATCCTCGAAAACGAGAGCTCCTGCAACCGCGCAAAGTGGGCAAAAGTGCTACAAAAAATGCTGGTTGACAAAACAAAACGGCATCTTGACGTTGATTTATCCAGCTTAATAACAGAGAAAAAGGAGAAAGAAAATGAAAATACTGATTGACAACGGGCACGGGATAGAAACCCCCGGAAAACGTTCTCCGGTATGGCCGGACGGAGCGCAATTATTTGAATGGAAATACACGCGGGAAATAGCCCAGCGCGTAGCGTTAGCGCTGCAAAAGCAGGGCCTTGATTTTGAAATGATAGTAAAGGAAGATACAGATGTTCCGCTTTCCGAGCGTTGCAGGAGGGCAAACGCCATAGCCGCCGAGGTAGGCGTAAAAAATTGCCTTTTAGTTTCCATTCACAACAACGCCTCCGCCACCGGTACTGCCCGTGGCTGGGAAATTCATACCTATTTGGGCAAAAGCAAAAGCGATGAATGCGCTACAATTTTTTGGAACGAAGCAAAAGCTATTTTGCCTGTGGGTACAAAAATGCGCGGGGATTGGACGGACAATGAACCTGACTTTGATAGCAATTTTGCCATTTTGCGGGATACGAAATGCGCCGCCGTCCTCACGGAAAACCTGTTTATGGATAACCCCGACGATTGCCGGTATTTGCTTTCGGATGAAGGCAAAGCAGCGATAACAAAAATTCATGTACAATCAATACTAAAAATCACCTAAAAAAATGAAGCCGAAAAATTTATTCATTTGCCTTTGCGTTTTGTTGATTGCTGGAGGATGCCGGACACCTCAAAAGATTATTAGCAGCACGACGGAAACCATAACCAGCAGCGAAAAGCAAAGCGAAGCCGCCAGCAGCGAGATACATAATTTCGCAGACACAACCAAAAAGCAGGAAGTAGAAGTAACCTACTTCAAAATTGAGTTTTACCCGCCATACGACGATAACCCGGGCGCAATACCGGATGACCCTGCCTTTCTCGAAAATCTGTCAGGTAGCACAGGCAGCAGCAGCCCGAAAAAGCCACCTAATAGCAAGGGAGCCATTAAGAGCATTGAAGGCTATACGGTAAGCGCGAAAATCGAACAATCAGGCGTTAGCGAAAGCAAGGAAAATACACAGGTAACCCGGAACTCCGAAAAGAGCGAGGACATTAGCCGGCAGGCAGAGATAAATGAACAGCCCGCGCCCGACCCGTACCGGTGGCGCTATATTTTTTGGATTATTGTATTGATAATCGCCATAATAACCTACTTTTCGCTACGCAAAAAAGGTATAGTGGCAGCAATAGTATCATTTTTTACCTCTATTTTTAAGAATAATTAACGACAGAATATCTTTGCATATCATTTAAAACCGGAGACCCACCGGCCTAAAAACAGGGACAAATATCATGGAGAAAATCCAACAATTCCAACAGCTGGAGGCAATCGCCTCCGAGAAATTCAAAAAGCGCGGAATGCGCTGCAAATTTTGGACAAAAGGCGAAACATACATCAAAAAATTTAAAGTCTCGGAAGAGTTTTGGGGCAAGCACGGTGGAGTACTGGAAGATGATGTGATTGATGAAATTCAGAAAAATACCAATGCTAAAATTGAAATCAAAGATGTATCAAGCTATAATACCGCTAAGCGGACAATTAAATTCCTCGAATACCCGGATGAGTTGAACATTGAGGAGTTTCAGGCAGTACCATCGTACAAGCGAATGGTGGTTTGCATACTCAAGAACGACCACTTGTGCAAGTACATGGGATTTACCATGACAAAAGAAGAAACCGAGCGCCGAAAAAGAATACTTGAAAAATACAAGAATACGCTATGACACAGCTAAATATATTCAAAGGAGAGTTTAAAAGCCCTGTTTACAACGTTAGAGCCGTACCGGTAGAAAAAATACAGGCCAACAGCTACAACCCCAATGCAGTTGCCCCGCCGGAGATGAAGCTGCTTTACCGATCCATCAAAGAGGATGGATATACAATGCCGATAGTATGCTACTACTTGTCCGAATTTGACAGGTATGAAATTGTAGATGGGTTTCACCGTTACCAAATCATGCTAAAGTACCGGGATATTTACGAGCGCGAAAACGGCATGATGCCGGTTGTGGTTATTGAGAAGGATATATCCAATAGAATAGCCTCTACCATCCGGCACAACCGAGCCCGCGGGGCACATGAAATTGAGCTGATGAGCAACATTGTTTCCGAGTTGACAAAATCAGGAATGTCCGACGCTTGGATAATGAAAAATATCGGAATGGATGCTGATGAGCTATTGCGATTGAAGCAAATATCCGGCTTAGCCGATTTGTTTGCAACCAAAGAATTTTCAAAAGCAAAAGTAATTTTGTAGATAAATTTTGTAACGTAGATGAGTAAGTATCCTAAATTTTTTGTGGCTAAAAATCCAATGGCAGCCCCCGATAGCGTATATATTTTACATGCGCAGAAGCCTCGTTTTTTGGCAAAGTTAGAAAGCAACGCCTTTGAAGTAGTCGATGATATAGACACAATGGTTGACTACTATAAAGGAAATTCAGATAAAGTACAAGGGCTTTTCCGAGCAATGGAAAAGTGGTATGTTGCTTATAAAGTATATGAGAATGGACGAGTTCACGGAAAAAATTAAATATTTCAAGTGCCGCAGCTTTCTTCCAAAATACTGCGGCATAAAGTACACCTCCGGCATAATGCGAAAGCTGGCGGGAAAAAACGCTAACGGAAATCCGGGACATTTTTCCGATGAGCAAAAAAAACTCATCATAACTGGTGCGGAAAAATTCATTGAAGAATTAAAAGCATTAGCTGGTAAAAACAAGGCTTAATGGAAAAAATTAGGGGAGGGTTGAAAGGCCGCCATTCTCACCACCCGAAAAGCCTAAAGCGGGTTTATTTTCGGGTTTCGTGTTGCTAAAACATTGATAATCGTGGTTTACTGCGGAGAGAATGGGATTCGAACCCATGATACCCTTTTGGAGTATACACACTTTCCAGGCGTGCGCCATCGACCACTCGGCCATCTCTCCTTTTTTTTATGCGCTTTAGCGGGTAAGTA
>JAISGH010000197.1 GCA_031263185.1 Prevotellaceae bacterium
ACAAAACACAAACGCCTCGAACACCAGCGCTCTGTGCCGGGATAACAGATAAAGTATGGGATATTAAATATGCCTTTGCAATACCCTACATTGATGACAATTAAAATAGGACACCACCAAATTTTTCGCTTTTATTTTTATTTACTTGTGGGCGGAAAACCGTACTGCCGCTTGAAGGTGGTAGAGAAATGCGATAGGCTTTTAAATCCCACTTCAAAGCAAACATCCGATACTTTTTCGTTTTTGTTGCAAATTCTATCGTACGCCACCGTCAGGCGTTTCTCCATTAGCCATTTTTGCGGCGACAGGAGGCTTATCCTGCCAAAATCGCGCTTAAAGGTGGCAAGGCTGCGACCGGTGTAGGAGGCAATTTCCTCCATCGAAAGGTCGTACATGTAGTTTTCGTTCAGGTAGTCGAGGATGTCAATTTTCCAAGGCTCGGTAAAGTCAAAAAGCGAAGAGTAAAAACTTTTGTCTGTGTTCAGCAGAACATAGACTCCTTCCATCATTTTCAGCTTTACCAGCTCGTTGGTGGGAGGTACGCCTGCGTCGAAGTAGGGCGTCATTGACTCGAAAAGGCTCACTATGTCGGGGCGGTCGGCGGGAAACTTGTACACGCTGACTTCCTGCCTTTTCACATTTTCCGGAAGTTGCTCCTTGTCAAGCGCCTGGTAAAATTCGTGCAGGAACCTACGGGGAAAGCTAAGAAAAATAGACTTGAACTGTTCGCCGTTTTTCGGCTGCTTGGTCATTTTAACACGGTTGTCCTTGCGAATAAAGACACACTCGCCCTTGTGGATTTTTGCTATTTTCCCTCTTTCGTTGATTTCCAGCTCGCCCGAGTAGATGTACACGAGGTAGTGCTCCTTTACGGTTGGTATACACTTTTGGGCGTTGTCGCTGAAGCACGACAGGAAAATGTCCGAATAGCTGATTGTTTTTACTCCATCCATCGTCGTTATATTTTGGTTTAACTATTTCCGTTTTTCCAGCCTCTACCCCATACTATTATGAGATTTACGCCATGCCGTGCAGCGAAAAGCGAAAAGCAGGGCATACAGACCTGTCTTTTCATTCATCTTTACACTTTTTCCCCGCAAAAATAGCGATTTTATTTCAAATGGCTCAAATATTTTCTCCATTTTACTTCAAAATTTTCATGTCAACCACGTATGTAGCTGCTAAAGTGGGGCGCGGCAGAGATTTGCAGCCAACAGTATTAGCAGAAAATCGCCGGCAACTCTGCTTTGTCAGGCTGTACAGAATGTAGTGGCCTGTAAACTCATGCTGCCGGTATCTTATTTTGGGCAAGTTTGTAAAGCGCTGCCACGCTCCACCCTATACCAGCGCCGAGCAAGCCGCCGCAAATAATATCGAGCGGGTAGTGAACGCCTAAGTAGATGCGCGTATATGATACAAAAAGCGCAAAAAGCAGCATGAACACGGTAAAGTATTTTCGGCGCACAATCAGCAGCGAGTACACAGCAATGGCAAACAAATTTGCTGCATGCGACGACACAAAACCGTGCCGCCCGCCGCGATACTCGCGCACCACGTGCACCACGTCGCCCAAGGCGTGCGTGGGGCGCAAGCGGGCAAAAAGCGGCTTGAGGAATCCGCTTGAAATCCTGTCGGCAAGCAGCACGCATAGCGTCAAGCCCAGCAGCATGAGCAAAAAATGCCGCCACCCCAACTTTTTGTACATCAAAAACAGAATGAGCAAATATAGCGGAATCCACGTGCGGGTGGCAGTTGCATACCACATGATAGTATCGAAAAAATCGCTGTGCAGGCCATTCAAAAATAAAAATAAATCGGTGTCCCAAGCAGGAAATGTCATACAACTAAGAACTTAAAGTGTTAATAAATAAATAATAAATAAAATAGCAATTAGCTGCGAGGTAGCGCCCCCGTCATTCGTTCAACGTTTTCCAAAGCAAATCTTTCAGCTCGGTTAGCCCTGTCTGCGCTATTGATGAAAAAAACAGGCAGGGCACGTCTTTTGGAAGCGTTTTTTTGATGGCGCGCGTAAGCTCGTCATCCAGCATATCGCACTTTGAAATGGCCAGCACGCGCTTTTTGTCCAGCATTTCGGGATTGTATTGCCGCAGCTCGCTAAGCAGCACGCGGTATTCGGCTTTGATGTCGGGGCTGTCGGAGGGTACCAAAAACAGCAAGGCCGAATTGCGCTCAATATGTCGTAAAAACCTTAACCCCAATCCTTTACCATCGCTTGCTCCCTCTATTATTCCCGGAATATCAGCCATTACAAACGACTTATAGTCACGATATTTTACAATGCCCAGGTTCGGCTCAAGGGTGGTAAACGGGTAGTCGGCAATTTTTGGCTTGGCAGCGCTCAGCACCGATAGCAGGGTTGATTTTCCGGCGTTGGGGAGGCCCACCAGGCCAACGTCGGCAAGAATTTTGAGCTCAAGCACAAACCAGCCTTCCTCGCAAGGTTCGCCCGGCTGCGCGTAGCGTGGGGTTTGGTTGGTAGCGCTTTTGAAAAAGGCATTGCCCATGCCTCCTCGCCCGCCCTTTACCAGCGTTTTTTCCTCGCCGTGCTCGGTGACCTCAAAAAGAATTTCTTGGGTTTCGGCGTTACGGGCTATTGTACCCAGCGGAACATCCAAAATAATATCTTTGCCGTCGGCGCCGGTGCTCAGCGCAGAGCCGCCTTTTTCGCCGTCCATAGCGTGGACGTGCTTACGAAATTTGAGGTGGAGAAGCGTCCATTGCTGCTTGTTGCCGCGCAGAATAATGTGCCCGCCACGCCCTCCGTTACCGCCGTCGGGGCCGCCTTTGTCCACAAACTTTTCGCGGTGCAGGTGCATAGCCCCTGCGCCGCCATTACCGGAGCGGCAAAATATCCTTACGTAATCAACAAAATTTGAAGTGGACACGAGATAAAAAATTTCAAAATTCAACGATTGGGTTACCTGAACTTTTCGATAGCAGTGCAAAGATTGAGAAAAATTTCTTCAATGCTACCCGTTCCCTTGGTTGATACATGCTTGCCTTGGTTTGCGTAGTAATCTACCAGCGGGGCAGTTTTTTCGTGATATACAGAGATGCGGTTACGAATAATCTCCTCGTTCTGGTCGTCGGCGCGGTTGGATAGCTTGCCGCGCACCAGCAGGCGGCGCACCAGCTCATTTTCGGGTACGCTGAGAGCTACCATGCCGGCCACGCTCAAGCTGTGCTCAAGCAACATGCTATCAAGTATTTCTGCCTGTGGTACGGTGCGCGGAAACCCATCGAAGATAAAACCTTCCGGCGAGGTATGCTCTTTTATTCTTTCTTCTATCATTGCTACTACTATACTGTCTGGCACAAAATTGCCATTACCTATCAGCTGTTTAGCAATAATACCGCGTTCTGTGTTGCGAGCAATCTCGCTGCGAAGCATATCACCTGTTGAAAGGTGCACAAGATGATATTTCTCTACCAGCTTGGCAGCTTGCGTACCCTTGCCTGCCCCCGGCGCCCCAAATAAAACAATATTCAACATTTTTTTTAATGTAAATTCAGCAATTTCAATTTTGGTTTTTTACTATATGACCGTATAAATATCAGGCAGATTCCTCCCTAATCCATTGTAATCCAACCCATATCCAACAATAAATTCATTAGGTATCTTCATTGCAACGTAATCAATGGGTAGCGTTTTTTTGTACATGTCGGGTTTAAGTAGCATGGCGGCAATTTTTATCGAATGTGGATTGTGCCGCAGTATCGTTGCCATAAACGATTCGTAGGTATTTCCTGTATCCACAATATCTTCTATGACAATAATATCACGATTTACCAGCGCATTGCTAATGCCAATAAGCTCGGTAACTTGGCCGCTGCTCAGCTCTCCGTGGTACGACGCCAGCTTTACAAATGATATTTCGCACGGAAAAGTGATACGCTTCATAAGGTTAGCAGCAAACATGAACGAGCCGTTGAGTACCGACAAAAACAGCGGTACGCTATCAGCAGTTTTATGGTCGGCGTTGATTTTATCCGCTACGGCTTGCACCGCCTCGTCAATTTCCTGTTCCGAGATGCTAATCCTAAACTTTTTATCGTGCAATTCTATCTGCTTCATAATAAATATGTTATCATTAAATATAGAGCATTAAAAATATAAAGGAGGTGAAAAATTTTCCTTATCGATGCTCTCTGTACGCTAAATTTACGTAAGTTTGTGCGCTGCCAAATTGAGGCAGAGTAATTGGAACAAAAGTACTACATTTTTCAACAACAGCATACACTATGTCAGCTAAAGTTAGCATTATTATGGGGAGCGCCTCCGATTTTCCGGCGCTGGAGGAAGCTTTTAAATTTCTCAAGGAGAATAAAATTGAGTTTGAGGTGAACGCTCTTTCGGCGCACCGCACCGCCGATTTGGTTGCCGATTTGGCAAAAAAAGCGCATACGCGCGGCGTAAAGGTATTTATTGCGGCTGCAGGCGGCGCCGCGCACCTGCCCGGCGTGGTGGCGGCATTCACTCCGCTACCGGTGATTGGCGTACCCATTAAGTCGTCAAATTCTATTGACGGCTGGGATTCGATACTGTCTATTTTGCAAATGCCCGCCGGAGTTCCGGTAGCAACGGTGGCGCTCAACGGAGCAAAGAATGCAGCCATTCTTGCTGCACAAATTATTGGCACAGGAGAGCAAGAAGTACAGCAGCAAATTATCAAATTTAAGGCCGATATGAAAGAAAAGGTAGTAGCTGTAAATGAGGCAATAAGAGAAAAATCAGGTTATTGAAAAAAGCTATTTTTTTATTTTTAAATAACTAATAATGAGAAGTATAGTTGTATCAAATACCAAAATATCGTTTGAATCGACGATATTTTGAATTATCGTTTGAATCGACGATATTTTGAATTATCGTCTAAATCGACGATATTTTGAATTATCGTTTAAATCGACGATATTTTGAAATATCATTTATTTCGACGATATTTGCAAAATGGTAGCAGTCATAAAAGGTGATATTATTAATTCCCGTAAGGCAAAAAGCCCAAGAAAGTGGTTGTCCCCTCTAAAAAAGTTATTAGGAAAATGGGGGGCAGCGCCCAAAACATGGGAGTTGGCGTGGGGAGATTTTTTTCAGCTCGAAATAAATCCGGACTATGCCTTGAGCGCTGCATTTGAGATTAAAGCGCTTATTAAAAGCATCAAATCATCGAAGAATGATGAAAAAATAAGCGCTATTGACGTGCGAATGGCCATAGGAGTGGGCGAAAAAAATTACTCCGGCAAAAGAGTTTCGGAGAGTAACGGTCAGGCTTTCATCCTATCGGGAGAAAAATTTGACATCCTGAAGAAAGAAAAAATAACATTGGCCATCCGTACTCCATGGGAAGAATTTAACGACGAAATAAATCTATACCTGAAATTAGCTGGTGTATTCATGAATACCTGGACAATCCCGTCTGCCGAGCTGGTAAAAACAGTGCTGCAACACCCCGACGCCACGCAACAGGAGATAGGGGAAATCTTGAACATCAAGCAAAACTCCATAAGCGGACGATGGCGCAGGGCAAACGTCAACGCTATTATGGAAATTGACAGGATGTATCGTAGTAAACTAAGTAAGCTGATGTTATGATAATTCTTGTAAAGCTGCTGCTGGCGCATTTTATTGGAGATTTTTTGCTGCAACCCAAGGCGTGGGTGGTAGATAAAGAGCAAAAAAAGATTGCCTCTTTGAGGCTGTACCTGCACGTTGTTATTCACGGGCTGCTTGTTTTTCTGCTGCTGTGGCGCCGGGAATTATGGCTGTTTGCCGTGCTTATTGCCGCTACTCATCTGGTAATAGACGTACTAAAGCTCTATTGTCAAAAAAATTATAAGCCCAAATGGTTTTTCGTAGATCAGCTGCTGCACATTGCAGGAATATTCATCCTGTGGAACGTGTGGTTTACCCCCTGCATTGATTTTGTGCGAATTTTGCAAAACCCGCAGGTGTGGATTTACGCAACGGCCATAGCGTTCCTTAGCGCGGCGGCAGGAGTAATAATGGAGGCTGTGCTGGCAAGGTGGTCAAGCGATGTGCTGGAGGAAGAAATAAAATCGCTGGATAACGCCGGAAAATACATTGGCATTTTGGAGCGGTTGTTCGTTTTTTTGTTTGTTGTTACCGGCCACTGGGAGGGAATAGGCTTCCTGCTGGCGGCAAAATCGGTTTTCAGATTTGGCGACCTCAAAGAATCCAAAGATAGAAAGCTGACCGAGTATATCTTAATAGGGACTTTATTGAGCTTTGGGTTTGCTATAATTACAGGAATGGCTGTTCGTGCAGCGCTCTAAAGTTTGAGCTTGCTCAAAGCAACTTTACTTCCAATAGCTCTACCTTATCTTCTGCGCAAGAATAAGCGCCAACAAAAAAGGCCAAAAATCTCCCCATATTTACATCAAAAATCTTCGTACATAGTTTTATAATGCTGCGACACTTTACAATGCAAAATAGCAGCATTTTCGTTTTTTTCCGAAATCAACTCAACATACACATTTGTTTACATCTGTAACAACTGTGGCTATTGAAAGAATACAGCAAGAGATGTGCTACAAATGTAACAACGAGCAGTGCACACAATAAGATTTGAAAAATATTACAAATGTAACATCATTTTTATCTTTACGTATTTGTGCATAATAATTTAATAACCAGATATTTACATTGTCTATCTAAAAAATACTTCAAGACAAAAGGGTAGATTAGAGGATAAATTGGCTCAAATCATACAAAAAAGCAGCCATTTGAGTATTATATTTCGTTGAAAACCACGTAGCTATATCATACATATAAAGCGTTACTTCCGAGCGCTGCTATCTATTTTGTAGCAAAATGATATGCGTATTTGGTATTCACCGTTTTATATTTATTATTTCGAGATGTAAAAGAAATATTTGTGCATTTATCACCCCATTTGAAGGTGTTTTAGAAGAAACTTATTAAATCTGCACTCTACAATTGTAAACAGCTGATTGTTTACAATTGTAGGACATCAAATTTTGGATTTGTAAGTACTTTTGATTACATTTGTAGCCTTAAAATATGTCAGGCTATGAAAGAAAGAATTTTGCAATTTTTGGCCTTAGAGAACCTCTCCCCAACTCGCTTTGCCGACCAGCTGGGAGTGCAGCGCTCGGGGGTATCGCACATTTTGGCAGGGCGTAATAAACCCAGCTACGATTTCATTGAAAAAATGCTGCTAACTTTCCCCAATATTAGCGCAGAATGGCTACTGCTGGGCAAAGGCGAAATGAGCAAAGCCGCTACCGTAGCAGCGCCCCAAATGCTTTCTCTATTTGAGGAACGCCCTCTCGAAAAAAAAATAGCCGCGAGCGCAGCGCCGCCAAACGGAAAAACTGAGGGCGAACAAAGCAGCATGGAAAACGAAGAAGTAAAGAAATTTACAGATTTGCAGCATATTACTGCACAAACAACGGAAAAAATGGTGGAAACTATCACCATTTTCTATACCGATAAGACTTTTTGTACGTATCGGCCTGATTAATTCATTAAATTATTTAATTTCAAACAATTACATCAAATGAAAAAAGGTTACATTTTTATTCTCGTTTACGGGTTGCTCGCGGCTTATGGCCTTTGCGCTTATTCGGCTAACCCCGTAACTATCGGAAATGCCCGTTTTACGTTCATCACCGCAGGGCTGGTGCGAATGGAGTATGCCATAGACGGCAGCTTTGTTGACGATTCGACCCTGTTTGCCGTCAACCGGAATGTTGGCTACGCTGATGTCCATGTGGAGGAAAAGAGCAAAGGAAAATACACGCTGTCAACTCCTCTGATGCGCATTGAGTATGTTGATAACGGATTTCCTTTTGGGCAGCAAAACCTCCGCGTTTACTTTCAGCATAAGGGTAAGGAAAAGCGCTGGCTGATTAGCCACAGTACGAAGCAGGGAAACCTGGGCGGTACGCTGGAAACGCTCGACGGGGTGGGTAGCCCCGTTGAACTTCAAGAGGGTTTACTTAGCCGCGAGGGGTGGTACCTTATCCGCGACAGCAATAAGGAGCTGCTGAAAAACGGCTGGGTTGAGAGCCGGTCGCCAAATCATCTCCAAGACCTTTACCTTTTCGTCTACGGCGACGACTTCCGCGCTGCCCTGAAATCGCTGCAAGCCATCAGCGGAGCCGTACCCATGACGCGGAAGTACGTACACGGAGCGTGGTACTGCCGCTGGTGGAACTATACTGCCGACGACTATCGCCAGCTGGTCAGGGAGTATAGCGAGCATCGCTTCCCGTTGGACGTTATGGTGTTCGATATGGGATGGCACACGCAAAAAGAAGCTACTGCCGGAACCGGTCATGCCGGCAATACCGGCTGGACGGGGTACACATGGAACCGCAGCCTGATTCCCAATCCGGCAGAGCTGATAAAAGAATTTAAAGCGCAGGGCGTACACGTGGCGCTCAACGAGCATCCTCACGACGGAATACGCAGCCACGAGGATTGCTACGAGGCTTTTATGGCGGCAATGAACGGGGATACTGCCGGACGCAGAAATTTACTCTTTGACGCAGGCAACAAAACCTACATGGCTAACTTTATGAAGTATGCCCATCAGGAATCGGACGATATGGGCGTTGCGTTCTGGTGGTTAGACTGGCAGCAGGACTACCTGTATCCGGTGGTGCGCGGAACGGGCATGAACCACCTTGCCTGGCTTAACTACCTTTATTACAATCATTCAAAGAAGAACGGATTGCGAGGCGCGGGCTTTAGCCGCTGGGCAGGCTGGGGCGACCACCGGCACCCGATACAGTTTTCGGGCGACGCCGTCGGAAACTGGGAGATGCTGAAGTTTGAGATTGAGCTTACCGCCAGCAGCGGTAACGCCGGATGCTTTTTTTGGGCGCACGATATTGGCGGCTTCTACGGCGGCAGCGACCCGGAGCTTTACACCCGCTGGACGCAATTTGGGCTGCTGAGTTCTTCGCTCAGGATTCACTCTGTGTACAACAAAGATTTGGACAGGCGTCCGTGGCTTTGGGGCGAGGAGTACGAAAATGCCATGCGCAAAGTTTACCAAATGCGCTCGCAGCTCATGCCCTACATCTACTCCTCCGTATGGCAATGCCACACGGACATGCTGCCGCTCAACCGCCCCATGTACATTGACCACAGCCTACAGGAGGAAGCCTACCGCAACCCTCAGCAGCTTATGCTTGGCGACCTGCTGCTGGGCGCGCCGGTAACCTCGCCGCGCGACAGCGTCACAGGGCTGGCGGCGCAAACAGCCTGGCTTCCCGACGAAGATGTCTGGTATGACATGTTTACCGGCGAGCGCATGGAGGGAGGCACACACACCGTTTACAGCGACGTCAACCGGTTTCCGCTGTTCGTAAAGGGCGGCTACCCGCTGCCAATGCAGCCATATACGGAGCGGATGGCGTCGGAGCCTTTGTCAACTTTGATTGTTCGATGCTACCCCGGCAGAGATGGCGATGACAACCGCTATACGCTGTACGAAGACGACGGTATTAGCGCCGACTACGAAAAAGGCGGCTACGCCACTACGCTGCTGGAGTACCGGCAGAAAGGCAACAGCGCCCAAATTACAGTCTATCCGGCGCAGGGAAGCTACAAGGGGCAGCTGCAAAAAAGGGCATACCGCTTTGAGCTGCCGGAGCTTGCTACCACTTATAAAAATCCGGTGGCAACGCTCAACGGGAAAAAGGTAAAGCTCGTAAAGGATAGCGCCTCGCGCGGCTTTGTTGTGGAAACGGGCGATTGCAGCATACGGGAGAAGACGGTGTTGATAATTAACAATTAATAATTAATAATTGATAATTAATAATTAATAATGGCATTGCTATAGCTATGCTTTATTCTATTTTGTAGGAATGGAATAAGGTGCTCAGCTGTTGGGTAATTGATGGGTTTTACGTAGCGTAACTGTGCTGACTCACAGCAGAAAAATCTCGCAGGTATCGAAGTCAATTTCCCATCGCTTGTTGTCGTCTTTTTCCCACTGGTATTTGCGCGATACATCATCCCACCAGCGCTGAAACTTTGTTGCGGTAACGCCCATGTCCTTAACCAGCTTTTCGTACAGCGCGTTGTTTTCGGCGGTTACAATTTTCGACAGCTCCGATAAGCCGTTGCGCCGCTCAAAGAGCGCAAGAATTTCATCCTTTTCCTCTACGGTAACTTTTCCTACCAACTTTTTCATGCTATTTTGATTTTTATGGTTATATATAAATAGTTATATATAAATAGTTATATATCAATGGTTATATATCAATGGTTATATATCAATTTTATGGTTATACATCGCAGCTATCCTTTAGCGTGTCGAAAGGGTCTAAGTAGCTCACGTCGCCTATTGTTTTTACGAAGCCGTGCTCGCCGCCTGCGCTTTGCAAATCGCGGAGCAGCTTGCCGGAAGCATTTCGCTCCAAGTGCGCGGCAACGCACTGCTCGCGCGAGGGTGTGTTGACTTCTCCCGTTGTTTTCCGGTTGAGCCAAACGCACCTTTTGCACTGGTAGGCGTCGCAGCGGCGGCAAAGCGGGGCGTGCTGTATGCCGTAGAGCTGCCGGTTTTTGACGCTCAACCCCGTGAACAAATCGCCAATGGCTTCGCTTTCGTCCTCCATGTAAAAGGCGGGGCAAACGTAAAATTTACCATTGGGGGCTAAGGTAACGCTTTCGTAGCCGGCGTTGCAGCTGTTCATGGCTTCCAGCATCAGGCGATCGGTCAAAATGTTGAGCTGCGGCCTCAGCCCCTGCGCGTACAGCTTTTTTACCTCTACGCTCAGCGCGGAGAGCACCTCGCCGTACGCCTGAAAATCTGGCTCTCCAAACGCCTCAACATCCGTAATCACCACGTTGATGCGCCCCACGCAGCCCAGCAACTCGCCAACCTTGGGGTAGCAGGCAAAAAACTCCGCCTTGGCGAGGCGCAGCACAGCCACCTTTTCTTTGCCCACTTCGACCTCAGCCCAACCCTCGGCGGCGTTCCGGCCGTCAAGAACCACCACGTCTGCGCGCTTTTCGCTACCGCCGCCAACGGGCGCTACCTTGCAGTGGTCTATGGTTTCGATGGCTTCGCGGTGCGCCGCGGGGATTTCGCAGGCGGGGTAAACCACCTGCAGCATCAGATTTTGCTTCATGGCAAAGAGGATACCCGCCTTCAGGTCGGCCAGCGAAATCAGGCGGCGCTCGGCCTTTTTACTTTGGTAGTGGCAGTAGGATACAGCCGTATCGTCCAGCAGAATAACGAGGTATTTCAGCATATTTTTAACCGCATATTTTTAACCGCATATTTTTTTTTGCAGCATATTTTTTTAGCAGATTACGTGAGTGTCTTTTTTTGCAAGGCAGTCCGGCTCGCCCTCCAGCTCCAGCTTGCGGTAGAGCTTGTTCCAGTAGTAGTTGTTGGCCCTCACCCGCGCCTTGTGCATTTTGCAGATGGCCGTTGAGCGCCGGTATATGGTGGGGGTTTCGGCGGCATCGTAGTTTTCGCCCTGGCACCACGCGCAGCCGCCGGCCACCTCGCAGCTAATGCACTCCTGCTCGCTCTGCGTACAGCGGTCGAGGGTCAGAAAAGGGCGGAGCCGGTTTTGGTTAATGCCCTCCCGCACGCTGCCAATGGCCAGCGCCTTTTTGCTGCGGAGCGAGTACTGCGCAAAGCGGGTGCAGGGGTAGAAGCACCCGGCGGCGTCCACGGCGAGCATCATGCCCGCGCCGCACCAGTTTTGGTTGTCCCGCTTGGGGTCGAGGGGCTTGCCAATGATTTCGGAGAAAAAAGAGCAGGCGTAATCTCGGTAGTATCCGTTGTCGATAATGTCGTCGGCGAGCTGCACCAGCTGATCCTCAAAGAGCAGGTCGTCGCCCTCGGCCCACACGTCCTCGAACACGCAGTTGATGTTTACCTCCTTTATGCCCAGCGAGTACAGGTGCAGCACGCTCTCCCTGATGTAGGGAATATCGGGGCTGCTGATGGTAACCTTGGTGCCTCCGTTGGGGAACTGCTCGAGCCAAAGCGGGATGTTGCGCACCACGTCGCTGTACGAGCCACGCCCGTTTTTGTAAACGCGGTTCAGGTTGTGCTTGGCAGGCGTTCCGTCTATGGTGATGCCAATGCTCAGGTGGCGGTAGTTTTTTTCGATGTAGCGCTGCACCCTTTCCTCGTGGTAGTTCACGCCGTTGGTGGAGAAGCTGAAGCGGTAGGAGGTGAACCAGCGGTGCTCTCTCTCAAAGAGCTGCACCTTGATGTAGTCGCATATCCGGTCTATCAGCTCCACCTCGAGGAACGGCTCGCCGCCGATGAAGTCAAACACCGCCGATTTTTCGCCGAACAGCTGCGGGTTTCCCAGAATGTAGTCCACCGCCTGCCGCGCCACCTCGAAGGACATGCGCTCGCCGGCGTTTTTGCCCACCAGATAGCAGTACTTACACGCCAGCTGGCAGTCTTTGGTAACGATAAAGGTAATACTCTTTGAAATGCCCTCCTGCCAGGACGAGGCGTTGGGTTTGATTTGCGCCATAAAGCTATTGCTACTTTGGATTAATTTTATTCATTATTGCCCGATATAAAATTCATCGTATGAATTTCCCCGCTGGCGCAGGCTGCAAACCCGCATCAACGGGGGAAAACGCTTTTTCAGTTTTTACTCCTCATTGGCCTCCGTTCGCAGTATATTTTTCATAAAACTGTTTTTTTGCGGAAGTCAAAGCGGACAGGTTTTTCGCAAAAACATACTTGAAATCTTGGATTGAGCGGAAATATTGCTCAACCTGAACATTTACACCTTCCTCGTTACTTCCGCAGTAAAGTTTTACCACTTCTATGTTCTTATTGAGATCGTTGCAAGCCAATAAAGAGGCAGTGCGTTCAAACGCATCTTCGCCTTGCAAGGTAAACCCCGAGACTTCAATAGTAACAAAGAAAGGAGATTCTTTGTAAATGGAGATATAGTGATTTTTCCCTTCGCTTTTGAACACAATCACCCTATTGTTGTCGTTGATCGAGGGGCTATAACCTTCTTCTCTCAGGAAATTGACTATCGAAGTTTGAAAACTTTGCTGCGCTGGTGTAAGATTTTTTTGCGCAAATACGCCTGCAAAAATACAGAAAATGGCTAATGTTGATGCTAACTTTTTCATTGTTTTTAGTTTTTAAAATTGTTGATTGATAATTATAATAGAATTTTCTTCGTTATTCATTGATAGGGATACATTTTGGCTCATTTCTGAAGATTTGCCTGCCAATTCCGCTGGCGCAGGCTGCAAACCCGCGCCAGCGGGTACTAATTAGTTAACGTTTAGCAGAACCGGAGCACGTCCCCTTACAAGTTGTTTGGCATCCCCACTTGCAGCTGCCGTCACAAGTACCGCTACAAGTTGTTTGGCATGTTGTTTTACACGAACCGCTACAAGTCCCACTACAGGTGGTAGAGCAAGTGTACTTGCATCCATTACAGCTTGCATTTACAACATTTGGAATGCTACTTACCAGCGCAATACCAGCTAAAATTGGTAACGCTTTTTTTGCTGTGTTTTTGAAGAATTCTCTCCTTGAAAGAATTTCTTCGGTTTTGTTTTTTTCTTTCATAGACTTAAATCAACTAAACATTTGTTTTTAAATCCTGCTCTATTGGCTTCGCAGGTCTTGCCTATCGTAGCGAGGAGGTGTTTTTGACGAGCTCCATTTTAACGACATAAATTTTATGGCTAAAACTAACGGAAACAGTCACATTGTTATATCTATCTCGTCAAACGGCGACATCCTCCGAGACAAGTATCGGAGCAGCTACCGCCACAGCCTACACCGCAAGTTCCGCCGCAAGCACCTTTACAAGTACCGCTACAGTTATTGGCACAGTCACGGCTACAACCGGTACAGCTACCGGTACAGCTGGTACAACGATTGCTACAACTACCTCCGCAAGTGCCTGTGCAGTTGTATGTACAGCCTGTCGTACACGAGCTGCACGTCCCTACCTTTTCAGGCTCCTCTATTTCTATGCATGAGGTCAATTTCGATGCCAGCGCCACAAAACCCAACATGGGCAGCGCTTTGCTCGCAGCGCTCTTGAAAAACGAGCGCCTGCTTATGATTTCTTCTTTATCCCTATTTTCCATGCCATTATAGTTCTAAATAAGTTATTTTTATGTCCTGCTAAAAATTAAACCCTGTACGTAGCGCCACGTAGTTCATATCAAGATTTACCCTGTCATAGTTAGTGCTAGATTCAGTATCTCCTCCCTGATGGTTGTACGCCAGCCCAACAAAGAATTTTTTGGTAAAGTTCATGCCTGCTGCAATTTCGTAGCACATTCCTGTCGTATTTACGCCTATCCTGTAGTCGCCGTAGAGGGACATTTTTTTGTCCAGCTGCGAAAAATGCTTCAGAAGCGGTATCTTCTTGGGGTTTATAAACTGTGAAGTTTGCAGGTGTACACCGGTCATCGCCTGCATGCCGTAAACGCCGCTTCCGTAAATGCCTTTCACGCCAATCACCTCCCAGCCGAAGTGCGGCGTAAAGTTGTGAAGCCAGCGAACGTTTACATCGACGGCTGCGCCCAAACCGGATATGCCGCCAAACCCAACGTCCACGCCAAGGCAGTCGGGCTGGTAATCTACCGGCTTGCGGCACTCGCGGAGGAGCATGCCGGGCTGCAGGTTGCTCCCCCTCACCACCCTAAACTCCGTACCGCTTCGGCGCGCGCCGCGCGCCTCCTCCTCTACGGCCATGAAGCGGTTGTCCCAGATTTTGCCAAAAACGGGCTTAACAATGCCCATCCTTTTGTAGGTAATTTTTCCGTCGTCCTCAAGGTTTGCCTCCAGCACCTCAAACTTGGAGCGGGTTGTAACGCCCTCCTTCATGCCCACCTCGGCCAGCACTCTTTTCCTGCTGTGGTTAAGGAACGGTAAAAAATACCGCATGGTGTCCACCCGTACGCGAAATAGCGGCGTTTTCACCCTGAACTCCTCGTGGCTTTCCTGCAGCTTTACGATAGACTTGTCGATGGCGCGGGCGCATACCTTGCGTATCATTTCTTCGGGCGTATCTCGGTTGACGCCCTTCATGGATGTTTTTCCGCTTTTCACCTTTTGGGTGCCTACGTAGCTTAGCGTAAACAGGTCGGGCGTTTCATCGTAGCTACTCCGCTTGGCGTCGAGCGCCGCAACATCTCCGTTCAGGAAGTCTTCATTGTCAAAGTAGTAGGAATCGTAAAAGGTTAGCATCGTGCTGTCGCTCCAGTCGAGGCGGTAGAGGTGGGAGGTAACGGTAACCTTAAAGCCCTCGATTTTGCTCACCATGTCGCCAAGGTCGTTGGTAGCGTCCATGAGAGAGGTGCTATTGTTATTGTTGTCGCCTGCGGCGATTACGGCTATGGTTGCTACAATGCCGACAATCTTGATAACAGCGCCTGCAATCTGCGCCGCCACGCTCTTGTCGAAGTAGGTAATGTCGTTTACCAGCAGGAATGTGTTGCCTATCAGCTCCTGCCCCGCGTCGTCTATCCGTGCAACGCCTCGCTTCGTTTGCTTGGCCTGCTTTACGTCAAAAAGGGTGGCGTCGTAGTTACCCCTTTGGTGCACCAAGCTCATGTCGAATGCTTTCGATTTCGGATCGCGGTTGAACCACTTGTTCACCATGCTGCGGGGAATATCCTGCCCTGCTATCATCTTATCAAGGGTAGCTCGCGCCTTTTTTTTGCGCCTCGGCACGCGCAGGGGTACGGTTTGCAGGGGTATGGTGTGGTCGTCGAACTTGTCCGGAATGGGAATTTCGTAGAATACACCGGTTATTTCGCTGCCGTACGTCCGCTCGGGATGCGTAACCAGAATGGAGGTTAGCGAGCTGCGCCGGTAGGTCGTTATGGTGGTATCGTGCGCCTCGGCGTTTTGGGCCGCGCCGCTTACCCGAATCAGCAAGATAAGCGATAAAATTGCAAGGGTTTGTTTCATTTGTTCAGCTTACACGAAAAAAAACAAGTGGCAAAGTAAAGTGTTACAAAAATGTGGCAAAAGCGTGGCAAAGGTAAAGTGTTTGCGAGCGTCTGCCAAATAATTGTGTCGCATGTTTTGCCACAAATTGTCGCCAATTTCGCCACATTCTTTCTTCAGCCTGTCGCTTCATGCTTGCCCTCCCGCATCAGCGCCGAGTAGCAGGAAAAGAAGTCAAAATCAAGGACGGTAGAGATGTGCAGCAGCAGCGCTACGTCAATGCTGGATTTACGGAAAATTTTGTACACGTTGGTGCGGTCGCAGTTCAGCTTTTGGGCTAGCCACGAGGCCGTTCTGCCGTCCTCTTTCAGCTTGCTGCATATCAGCTTCCCAATGTGTATCGTTTTTTTCATTTACGTATCAAGCGGCGTTAAGGGTTAGAGATGTTGCTGCGTACAGGGCAGCCGCCTTTACCGACGCTCCGACGCGCCTCGCAGGGGCTTTTTGAGCGGGTAGCAGCGGCCACAAAAAAAAATCCGCTCCACGCAAAAAGCATGGAAACGGATTATCCCTATATATGAAAATTGAAAAAAATTTGCTATAATACGCGCACACGTAAGAAATGTAAAATGCGTATCTCGCTGTGTACTGTGTGTGTGTGTGTGTGTGTGTGTGTGTGTGTGTGTGTGTGTGTGTGTGTGTGTGTGTGTGTGTGTG
>JAISGH010000155.1 GCA_031263185.1 Prevotellaceae bacterium
ACACACACACACACACACACACACACACACACACACACACACACACACACACACACACACACACACACACACACACACACACACACACACACACACACACACACACACACACACGGTACTCAATGCGTGTGCGCGTATTATAGCAAAATATTTTCCAAAATTCATACATACCCGCAACATGCTTTTTTGCATGGGACGGTTTTTTTATTCCTGCGATACTTCCACGGCATGGTTCTGCGCTTTGCTTTTAGACCGTCAAGCGTCGTTGCTTCGTTACACCTGCAACGACGATGCGCAAAATCACACCGCGTACAGTATAAAACAAAACAAACAAACAAACAAATTAATTGTCTGCACCAAGGAGCAGACGTAAAGCAAAAAAAACGATGAAACATAAAGTACTAATTTTAGCCGGCTTGCTGTGCCTGTGGAGCGCAGCAAGCGTATTTGCCGCCAAAGTCAAGCCGGTGGCTGTAGCGTCGGGAAACATTTCGGTTCTGAAAAGCCCCTCAAAGGTTTTTCTGGAAGTTGACTACTCGTCCGCGAAAGTTGGCGAGCAAGCGCTTGACGAGTATCTGAAGGGGAGAGGCGACGATTTCGTAAGAGACTGGCCGGAGGATATAAAAAAGACTTCCGCCAGCTTCGCGTTCTCCTTCAACCGCGAAAACAGAAAGGGAGCGCAGATACCCTTCCCCTTGATGGAAGACGCAGGTGATGCAGCCTATAAACTTGTTATCCGCATTGAGAGCATTGATATGGGCAACGGCAGCAGGTTTTTTAATCCTTTCGCCCCCCCAAAAGCAGGAGGAATTATTATAAGCGGCGCTGTTGATATAGTGGACACGAAAACCAACGAAGTTGTTTGTACGCTTAAAGTTAATAAGGTGAAAGGTCGTGGCGATGTTTCCGAATCGAAGCGTCTGAGCTGGATGTTCGGGGAGTTGGCAAGGTATATTTGTAAATTATTATAAACCTTTAATCAGCTTGTAGAGTGCGCACTTTTTGTATATCGTTGCTGTAAGCGTAGCGAAGCAGCGGCGGTTGACGGTCTCAAAGCAAGGCGCAAAATCAAAAGGTAAGGGCGGATTTGAAACCCGCCCTTACCCTTTTTTTTGCTTTGAGCTACTGACCATTTCCGTGGCAGTTTTTGTACTTTTTCCCGCTTCCGCAGGGGCAGGGGTCGTTGCGCCCGACTTGCTTTTCGACGTGAACGGGGGCCGGTTTTTGCGGCGCGTTGCCGGAGGCTGCCAGCTCGGAGCGTCCGGTTTGCAGGCGGCTCATGTCGGTTTTGATGCGCGGCGCGGCGTTGCGCGGCGCCGGAGCGCCGTCGCGCAACGGTATGTGCGCTTTGGTGAGCATGGAGAGCACGTCGTGATTGATTTTTTCCAACATGCTGCGAAACAGCCCGTAGCTCTCCAGCTTGTAGATGAGCAGCGGGTCTTTTTGCTCGTAGGCAGCGTTGTGGGCAGCCTGCTTCAGGTCGTCCATTTCGCGCAGGTGCTCCTTCCAGTGCTCGTCGATCATGGCGAGGATGATAAGCTTGCCTAAGGCGCGGGTGAGTTCTTTTCCTTCCGTTTCGTACGCTTTTTTCAGGTTAACCAGAATTTGGAAGACTCTATGCCCGTCGCCCACCGGCACCACGATGTTTTCGTAGCTGCTGCCCTGCGCCTCGTAAACATTCCGGATAACAGGGTATGCCTGCCGGGCAAGGGTTTCCATCTTGCGCTGGTAGGTTTCGAGCAGGCGCTCCTGCAGCATATCGGCCAGCTCATCTACCGACGCTTGCTTCCACGTGGCCTCATCGAAGTTCGGCTCAAGGGAAAGGAGGCGGATAAGCTCCAGCGAAAACTCCTCGTAGCTTACGCTGCCGTGCATTTGCTCAACAACCATTGAGGCGTAGTCGGATATCATGTTGAGAATATCCATATCGATGCGCTCGCCGTAGAGCGCGTGGCGGCGGCGCGTGTAGATTACCTCGCGCTGCGAGTTCATCACGTCGTCGTACTCCAGCAGGCGCTTGCGGATGCCGAAGTTATTCTCCTCCACTTTGCGCTGCGCCCGCTCAATGGAGCGGCTAATCATGCTGTGCTGAATTACCTCGCCCTCCTTGAGCCCCATTCTGTCCATGAGCGACGCTATGCGCTCCGAGCCAAACAAGCGCATGAGCTCATCCTCGAGCGAGACAAAAAATTGCGACGTACCGGGGTCTCCCTGCCGCCCGGCGCGTCCGCGCAGCTGGCGGTCCACGCGGCGGCTCTCGTGGCGCTCCGTGCCTACGATTGCCAACCCGCCGGCTTCTTTGACCTGCGGCGTGAGCTTGATGTCGGTACCGCGCCCGGCCATGTTGGTGGCTATGGTTACCACGCCGGCGCGTCCTGCCTCGGCCACAATCTCGGCTTCGCGCTGGTGCTGCTTTGCGTTCAGCACGTTGTGCTTTATTCCGCGCAGCTTGAGCATTTTGCTAAGCTGCTCCGATATTTCGACGGAGGTTGTACCCACCAGCACCGGCCTTCCTGCGGCTACCAGCTTGCCTATTTCTTCTATTACCGCCTTGTACTTTTCGCGCTTGGTTTTGTACACCAAATCTTCGGCGTCGCGGCGGACAACCGAGCGGTTGGTAGGAATAACAATAACGTCGAGCTTGTAGATAGTCCAGAGTTCGCCGGCTTCGGTTTCGGCGGTTCCGGTCATGCCCGACAGCTTGTGGTACATGCGGAAGTAGTTTTGCAGCGTAATGGTGGCAAAGGTTTGCGTAGCGGCCTCCACCTTCACGTTTTCCTTAGCCTCTATTGCCTGATGCAGCCCGTCGGAGTAGCGGCGGCCTTCGAGGATGCGCCCCGTTTGCTCGTCCACAATCATCACCTTGTTGTTCATCACCACGTACTCTACGTCTTTTTCGAACATGGCGTAGGCTTTGAGTAGCTGGTGTATGGTGTGCACGCGCTCCGACTTGATGGCGTAGTCGCCGAGCAGCTTATCCTTTGCCGAGAGCTTTTCGCTTGGCGAGAGGTGTTGCTTTTCCAGCTCGGCGATTTCGTTGCCAATGTCGGGCAGCACAAAGAATTTATCCTCGTTTACCGATTGGGTGATGAGGTCAAGCCCTTTGTCGGTGAGGTCAACCGAGTTGAGCTTTTCGTCAATAACGAAGTAGAGCTCGTCGGTAGCTTTGTGCATGTTGCGGTTATTGTCCTGCATGTAGAAATTTTCGGTTTTCAGCAGGAGCGCCTTGTTACCCTGCTCGCTCAGGAACTTGATAAGGGGCTTATACTTGGGTAGGGCTTTAAAAACCCGCAGCAGGAGCAGCCCGCCCTCTTCGGTTTTATTTTCGGCGAGCAGCTTGCGGCACTCGGCCAGCAGGGTAGTGGCGAGGTTGCGCTGCGCGCTGTAGAGGCGATCCACCAGCGGCTTGTACTCGTTGAACATCTGGTCGTCGCCTTTGGGTACAGGGCCGGAGATGATGAGGGGCGTACGCGCGTCGTCTATCAGCACCGAGTCTACCTCGTCAACAATGGCAAAGTGGTGCTTGCGCTGCACCAGCTCGCCGGGCGAGATGCACATGTTGTCGCGCAGGTAGTCAAAGCCAAACTCGTTGTTGGTGCCAAAGGTAATATCTGCCATGTATGCCTTGCGGCGCACGTCGGAGTTGGGCTGGTGCTTGTCGATGCAGTCCACCGAGAGGCCGTGAAACTGGTACATGGGTCCCATCCACTCGCTGTCGCGCTTGGCGAGGTAGTCGTTCACGGTTACGATGTGTACGCCTTTTCCGGCCAGCGCGTTGAGGAACACGGGCAGCGTTGCCACCAGCGTTTTTCCCTCGCCGGTAGCCATTTCGGCCACGTTGCCCTGGTGCAGCGCTACGCCGCCTATGAGCTGCACGTCGTAGTGCACCATATCCCACTTCACCATGCTTCCGCCGGCCATCCACTCGTTGGCGTACACGGCCTGGTCGCCTTCGATGGTAACAAAATCCTTGCTTGCGGCCAGCTCGCGGTCGAAGTCGGTTGCGGTAACCCTCACCTGCTCATTTTCCTTAAAGCGCCGCGCCGTCTCCTTCATGATAGAAAAAGCCTCGGGCAAAATTTCGAGCAGCGTAGCCTCTATTTTTTTGTCAACGGCCTTTGCCAGCTCATCTACTTCCTTGGCAAGGCTTTCCTTTTCGGTAATTTCGGTTTCGCTCGATTCGAGCTTTGCGCGCAGCTCGGCCATGCGGCTTTCGTCCTCGGCAATGCTGCTGGCAACGACGCCGCGCAGCCGCTGCGATTCGCCGCGCAGCTCATTGTTGCTCATTGCTTCAAAGCGCGGGTAGACCTCCTTTATTTTCTCAACAAAAGGGGCTATTTTTTTCATATCGGTCTCCGATTTTGACCCAAAAAACAGCTTAACGATGGAGTTTAGAATACTCATAAGTAAGTTTATATTGATTTACAATTATTGGTTTACAATTGTACAACTTCCCAGCCACGCTACGCTTCGGCTAAGAAGTTGGCAAAGTTAGCATTTTTATTTGGATTTCAAGAAATTTTGAATTTTGAATTTTGAATTTTGAATGAAACCATCTCTTTTACAAATAATTATATATATTCGAAGGGGAGGGTAGGGGCGGAAACGTTCAGAAAATTAAGTATAAGCACAATTTTGTGGCTAAATCTTTTTTTGAGGTGCTATGAAAATTTCATTTTGAGTCTTTCCCTCCTCTCTCCCACCATCCTCTCCTGCGAAAGTTTGAAACCTTATTTACTCACTCGTGTTTATTTTAAAGTGTTCGTGAACTCGCTACGCTCGGTTTTACCTAATTTACTTAACAAAACAACCTCAGTAGCAATGAATTAATACGCATATCAACAACCTTATTACCTTATTAAAACGATGAAATGGGCACAAAAAAAATAAGGTAATGATGTTTGGATATATTATGTAACTATATGCTACTGAGGTAGTTTTGTTAGATAAATTAGGTGAAAATAAGGTTTCCAGCCGCCCCTCATGCTATCTGTACAACTACCGAGCTACAAGCTATTTTCATAGCACCTCAAAAAAAGATTTAGCCAATTTTGCACTGATTTTGTGATTTTAATTTTTTTTCTCTACTTTTGGGGCGTTTTATACCAGATAGTTTTTATCAGATAGCTTTATATCAAATAGTTTTATATCAAATAATCGACGAAATATTAACCCTTCAATGAAGTTGAGCGTAACATGCGAGAATTTTTTAGCATAGAAAAAACCTCCTCCTCAATCGAGCATCTAACCATGTCCGGAGGATTTGCTATGTTACGCGCGCGCGTACACACACACACACACACACACACACACACACACACACACACACACACACACACACACACACACACACACACACACACACACACACACACACCCACACACACACACACACACACACACACACACACACCTATGTTCGTGCGCACCCGTACGCGGAAGTATAATCAATTTTTCTTTGATTTGGAGTACTTACGCTCTTTTAGGTTGCTTAAAAAACCTAAAAGAGTGCAGGGGTGTGTGCGTATGCAAAAAAAATGCGATTCCCGAATTTACATAACCTCTCAAAATCCATTAACAATCAAATTAAAAATGCTATGAAAACAAGAAAAAAAAGAAATGTATTATCCTGTATCCTGTTAGCAGGAGCAATGGCTATTGGCCTGCAACCCCTTTCGGCAAAGGTGTGGTACGTGGGTACAGCATGGCAGGGCAAAGCTCCCGACGATGTAAAAACAACCATAGCGGAGGCCGTTAGCGCCGCAGCCTCCGGAGATTCGGTGTGGGTAGCTGCGGGCGATTGCCCCATTACCGTGGCAATTACCCTGAAGGAGGGAGTGTCCCTGTACGGCGGCTTTGCCGGCACGGAAGCTTCCGTTGAGGAGCGCGTTAAGGTTACCAATGGGCAGCCCTGGGAGTTTGTAAATGTAACGAAGGTTACATCGGAAATTACCAACGTATTTACCACAACGGCAAATATCCCTATTGCCACCAACACCACCATAGACGGGTTTACCGTAGAGGGGCACACTGCCACTGTTAGTGCAAGCGCCGGCTCATACGCAATTTACCATAACAATGCCAGCGGCGGTATTATCGTCAGGAATACTATCATCCAAAATACCTGCCAAAACGCTACCGGCAACAACGACCACGGAGGAATTGGCTTTAAGGGGCCGGACTGCCTTGTGGAGTACTGCCTGATACAGAACAATAAGGGTAAGAACGGCGGCGGCGCCTACGTAGAGCGGGGCACCCTGCGCAACAGCGTGATACGCAACAACCGCACCGTTACCACTTCGACCACATCGGCAGGAAATGCCAGCCCCGCAGGCAACGGCGGCGGAGTGTTCCTGATAACCGGCGGCAAAGTTTACAACTGCCTGATAGAAGGCAATGAAGCGTCGTTTGGCGGCGGAGCTTTTATGGGGAATGAGAATGCATCTCTATTCTACAACAACGTCGTAATCGGCAATACTGCTAAAAACGGCGGAGCCATTTCTTACGATAACCGAAATACCGGCACCGGCGGGCTTGTGTACAACGTAACGATAGCCAACAACGCCAGCACGGAAGTCGACGGCGGCGGAATTTACTTTACGGTCAACGGCAGGGTTTACAACGCCATTCTCTACGGCAACAAAGACGGTGCAGATGCCGTAAAGAATGTCGCCGTTGTGGGCGGTAAAACCCCCGTGCTAAAAAATAACATCTCCGATGCAGATTTAAACGATGGCAGCAGCACCGGCAACGTGATAGCAACCGATAGCGCCGCTCTCTTTGCCGAAAATTGGGTTAGCGCTGCAGCCTCGCCCGGTAGGGATGCGGGCACGGTGGATGGCATAACAACGGTTCCGGCTACAGACTACGCAGGAAAAATCCGCGTAAAGGGTGTGGCTATTGATATTGGGCCGTACGAATTTCCGGAGCCTCCGGCTGTACCTGCGGACTTAAAACTCATACCCACCGAAGCCACGATTGTGGTACAGTGGACAGCCTCTACGTCCTCCGTAAGCGGATACAACGTATATTGCAACAGCGTTAAGCAGAATACCGACCTGATTGCAGTCGCAACCTATACGGTAACAGGCCTAACGCCTGGTACTCAGTACAGCATCGGGGTGGAGGCGATAGACGCAGACGGCATAGCTTCTTTGCGCGTGAACGAAAACACATCAACGCTTACCTCCGGCGATACAGAGGCACCCTCCCAACCGGGAAACCTTACACAAGTAGCGGTTACAAAAACCACCATCACCGTGCGCTACGACGTGGCCACCGATAACGTCGGCGTGATAGGGTACAGAATATACGCCAACGGTACAGCTAAGGGCGCTACCGACCAGCTGCGCTACACGATTACGGGGCTTACGCCCGGCACAGCTTACGCCATTGAGGTGAAAGCCTACGACGCCTCCGATAACGAGAGCACGAGCAGCACGCTGAACCTTACTACCCTTGCCGCCAACCAGCCTACCGTATTTTACGTAAAGCCGGGCTCAGGCTCAACGCTATGGGGTAGCAAACCCTCGTACTTTGTAAAAAATACCATTAATGAGGCTATTGCCGCTCTTAAAGGTCTGCACGAGATTGGCGAAGTATGGGTAGGCGCAGGCGATTACCTTAACATATCGCTGGCGCTGGTGGACAGCATTTCGCTCTACGGTGGCTTTGCCGGCACGGAAAGCGCCGTTGGCGAGCGCGCCAAGGGCAGCGACCCCTGGAGCTTTACCAACGCCACCGTGCTGAACGGTGAAACCCCTGCCTACAACTCCTCCAACACCAATAACATAAACAGCAAATCCGTCATTAAGCAGGACATTACGGCGAGCCATCCACTTGTGGTTGACGGCTTTACGCTCACCAACGGCGAGCATGGTCTGCTGCTGCTTGGCGGCGGTAATACCACCGTGCGCCGCTGCATTATTAGAGGTAACGGGCAGCTGCCCTCCGGCGTTGTCGGTATAGACGGCGGCGGCGCGGCGATTAGGGGTACCGGCAAATATCGCGTATCATACTGCCTGATAGAGAATAACAGCGGTAAAAGCGGAGGCGGCGTTATGATTGCGGAGGCGTCGGCCAACGCTGTGGTAGAGTACTGCACCATAAGAAACAATAAGGCGCTCACCGTAAATACCGGTGTATGGGATTTTGAGAATAACAATAACAGTATTCACGGCTGGGGCGGCGGCGTGTTTAACCAGAACGGCGTGGTGAACAGCTGCCTCATTAGCGGCAACGAAGCGCTTGCCGGCGGCGGTATTCTCGTACGCGCCAATGCATCGCGCTTCAACAGCTGCATTGTGGAGGGCAATTCCGCCATTTTTGGAGGGGGAATTACCTACGATAAGCGCGCGAGCAACGCTGCTACCAGCAAAAATGTTTACAACTGCCTTTTTGCCAACAACAAGGTATCGCAAAAGCCGGGCTACGCTACAGCTGGTACCTCACCTGCCGCCGAAAAAGGCTTGGGCGGCGGCGTTTGCTTCATCTACGAAGGGCAGACGATTTACAACTCCATCTTTATCAATAACATTAATGCAGATTCCGCGCTGTCGGTGGCCGGCAATGCAGGCGTAGCTGGCAAGCTGACAAGCTCCTACGTGGACGTTGAAGCCGACACGGCAGAAGGGAACTTCTACCACCCCGCCGCCGAAGACCTGTACGAAGCCGGCACATGGAAACCCAAGGACGGCTTCCCGGGCGTTGACTATGGGGCGCCCGGCAACACGGAGGTAAGGGACTACGAGGGTAAAATTCGCGTAAAGGGCAGCGCCATAGACATTGGCCCCTACGAAAAACCCGGCATTCCCAACCCGCCAACCAACATCGTCCTGACTCCCGATATTAACGAGGTAGAAGTTACGTGGGCACCGTCGCCCGACATTGACGTGATCCGGTACGCCGTTTACGCTGCGCAGGGCACTCAGGGCGAGGCTACGGCGCTGGTGACCGACACCGTTACCCTCAACACCTACACCGTAGCGGGGCTGGCGGACTACAGCGATTACGTGATTACGGTGAAGGGCATCGACGAGGCAGACCAGTACACGGCGCCGCTGACAAGCTACGTTACCACCCTTAGCCCGCATACGCCCGCGCGGCCTGTAATAACCGACGCTACCCCCGATGACAGCAGCGTTACGCTCACGTGGCAAATTGCCGGGGCAAATGCTACCCACTACATCATTTACCTGGACGGCGACAGCATAGACGAGGTGACGGGCAGCCTTAGCGCTGAGGTAGCGGGCTTGAATCCGTACACGTTCTACACCCTTGCAGTGCAGGCAGTCAACCGCAGCGATGCCACTCCGTATAAGTCGCGCGAGTCGCTGCCGGTAAGGGTGCGCACCACCGACAAGGTTGCGCCCCATGCTGCGCCGGCAAGCCTTGCGCAACCCGACAGCACCCGCACCTCTGTTTCCTTGAGCTGGACGGCAGCAGAGGATAACGTAGGCATAGCCTTTTACTACATTTACTGGGACGGCGCGCTGCTCGACAGCACCCGCAGCAATGAGCCTGTTTACGTACGCGGCGGCCTGCCGGCAAGAGCTGATACCTCGTATCAGGTTTACGTGGTGGGCGTGGACTTGGCAGGCAACCTGTCGGGTAGCTCGAATGTAATTACCGTACAGACGGGCAGCAAAGCCGATTTGCCGGTATGGTACGTGGGCACGTGGGCAAGCAAGCCCAGCAACCGCGTATTTGGCACCTTTGGCGACGCGCAGCACGACATTACGCAGGTTACGGGCGACACCGTGCCCTCTCAAGTATGGATACAGGCCGGCACGTACAGCATTACCGCTACCATTTTGCTCGACAACAAGGCCACGTCGTACTACGGCGGCTTTGCCGGCTACGAAAGCAGCCCGGGCGAGCGCGCCAAGGTACCGGGCGGCAAAGGCTGGGAGTTTGTTAACGTTACCACCCTCGTCAGGGCGGCTGATGTGGACGTTGTGAAGGGTAGCAATGGAAAGGATAAGAGCATTACCGGCGACGTTACCATCGACGGCATTTCGTTTGACGGGCGGAATGAAGGCGTCAACAAGCGAGCCATTTGGGTGGCGAATGTTTACTTGGCTGACGGTGATGCCATTAAAGAAACGTTTAGGGTATTTATTAAGAATTGTATAGTAGAGGGCTTTGGTCAGGAAGGCACGGGCGCCGTAAACGGCGGCACGGACGGCGCTATTGCCATCCGCGACTGCGACGGCCATGCCTACGTTGACTCCTGCTTAGTGCAGAGCAACAAGGGTAACGTAGGCGCAGGCATTTACGTTGCCGATGCCGACAACTGCGACATTCGCGTGGTGAGCAATTGCTATATCCTTAACAACGAGACCGGCATGGCCAGCACTTCGCCAAGGCCGGATGTTACAACCGGCGCTCCGGCAAACTGGGCCGGCGGCGTGATTGCCAACATGGCTACCATACGCAGCTGCTACATTGCAGGCAACAAGGCGTTTGGCGGCGGCGGCGTAGTATTCCGCAGAAGCGGATCCAAGCTTGAGAACTGCATCATTGCAGGCAACGAGGCAACCTACGGCGGCGGCGTGCTCTTCCACCAAGCGGTAACCGAAGGCTTGATTACCAACAATACCATTGCCGAAAATAAGGCAAGCGTTGCGGGCGGCGGAATTTACGTGGACGAAAACGGCCAGCAGATAATGAATAACATTCTCTGGCAGAACGTCAATACTTCACAAGACAACAAAGTGCAGAACGTGGGCGTGCTGAGCGGAAAAACTCCCAAGCTTTCCAACAATATCATTTCGACAGAGGACAGCTACAAAGGCACAGAGCCCATTGTGATGCCCGTAACCGCGACTAAAGATACGATATTCGACGGCGCCGGGGCAGGCTACGAGGGGTGGCATACCAAGCTTTCGGACAGCAGCCTTGTTTACGACAGGGGTACGCTCGAGGTTATCGGCTTTGCCATGCCCACCACCGACTACACCGGCGCCCGGAGGGTGGTAGGCGGACGGATTGACATAGGCCCCTTTGAGTATCAGGGTAACCCCGGTGCGCCGCTTACGCCGGGTAACCTGACCGTAACGGCAAGGGGCGAGACGACCATTACCGTTTCGTGGAGCGCGTCGTCCATGCCCGAAGGAAGCGCGGTAACCCTGGCCGGCTACCACGTGTACGTAAACATGGCGGAGAGCGCTACGGTTAGCGCTCCGGACACCACCTGCACCATTACCGGCTTGAGCGCATGGACGGAATACACCATACAGGTGGACGCTTACGGCAGCACCGGAGAAAGATCCCCCAAAACGGCGGAAACGTTCAGGGCTAAAACCACCGACGAAAGCGCCCCGTCGGACCCGTCAAACCTTACCGTTTCGGGTATTACCAAAAATTCTGCGCAGCTGCAGTGGAACCCGTCGAGCGATAACGTAGGCGTAACGGCGTACCGTATCTACCTTCCCGGATCGTCAGCGCCTGCCTACACTACCGGCGCCACCGAAACGAGCAGGGTGATTAATTACCTTGAAGCGGACACGGAGTACACCATAGAGGTATCGGCAGCAGATGCAGCGGATAACGAATCGGGCAAAACAGCGGTAACCTTCACAACGCTGAAAGATGAGGAAGATACACCCGGGCAGGGAACCTCCGTTCTGGCGGCGCAGGCTGCAAGCCTGCGGGTATTCCCCAACCCTGTGGCCAACGGCCGGCTGGTTATCGTGAACGGAGAGCTGAAGCCCGGCGCAAAGATAGCGATTTACGCTGCCGACGGCGCACGGGTAAAGGAAGATGTTGTGTCGGAAGGCCTGCAAACAATCGTGAACGTTGCCGGCGTAAAGAGCGGCATATATGCTGTTCGGGTTGGCAACCGGGCGGTGAAAATTGTGATTACCAATCGCAAGTAAAACAAAGAAGATGTAAATGAAGATGTAAATGAAAAAGATACTTTTATTAACATGCTGGCTTCTTGTTCTTTCGGCCGCAGCCCTGGCGCAGCGAACCATTAAGGGTGCGGTGATGGACAGCAAAAGCGAGCCTGTTGTGGGAGCATCTGTGGCCGTTAAGGGTACCGCTATAGGTACCCTTACGGGCGCCGATGGCATGTACACGCTTGCGCTGCCCGCCAGCGCAGGTAAGAATGCGGTTGTAGTTTTTTCTCTTTTGGGTTACGCCGCTACGGAGGAAACGGTAGGCGACCGCACCACCATCAACGCCCGCCTTCTGGAGGATGAGCAGAACCTGGAGGATGTGGTGGTGGTAGCATTTGGCCAGCAGAAGAAGGAAAGCGTGATAGGCTCAATAACCACCATATCGCCCAAGTCGCTCAAGGTGCCCAGCAGCAACCTCACCAGCGCTTTTCAGGGGCGCATGGCGGGCATGATTTCGTACCAGACCAGCGGCGAGCCGGGGGCCGACAACTCCAACTTCTTTATTCGCGGCATCACCACCTTTGGCGACGGCCGCGCCGACCCCCTGATCCTGATAGACAACATAGAGCTCGACGCTACCGACCTCGCCCGCCTCAACCCCGACGACATAGAGAGCTTTTCGATACTGAAGGACGCCACCGCGACCTCCCTTTACGGCTCGCGCGGCGCTAACGGCATTATTCTGGTGAAGACCAAGAGCGGGGCAAAGGGAAAAACCCAGCTGAGCGTCCGCGTGGAGAACTCGTTCTCTACGCCCACGCAGGAGATAGCGCTTGCCGACCCCATTACGTTCATGAAGCTGCACAACGAGGCTATCCTCACGCGCGACCCGCTGCGGGCGGAGATTTACAGCCAGGAAAAAATAGACAACACCCTCCAGCCCGGCGCCAACCCCTACATTTACCCTGCCACCAGCTGGCACGACGAAATGCTGGAGAGCTACGCCGTAACGCAGCGCGCCAGCGTTAACGTGAGCGGCGGCGGAGAGATAGCAACCTACTTTGTGTCGGGCTCGTGGGCAATAGACAGGGGCAACTTTAAGGTTGACGAAATGAACAACTTCAACAACAACATCAACCTGCAAAAGATAGGCATTCGCGCCAACGTGGACATGAAGCTTACCTCGAGCACCAACCTGAAGGTATTGACCTCCGCATCGTTTGACGACTACGTTGGACCCCCGCTGGCCAGCGTTAACTCCACCAACACGGGCGGTAGCCGCATGTACGAGATGGTGATGCTCGCCAACCCTGTTCTCTTCCCCGCCAGCTACCCCAAGCCGGAGGAGCTGAACTACGTGAACCACACCCTGTTTGGCAACTCGGATATTGACGGCCTTGTCTACCTTAACCCCTACGCCGAGCTGGTGCGCGGCTACAAGGAGTACTCCCGCTCCAACATGCTGGCCAGCATTGAGCTGCGGCAAAACTTTGACTTCCTTACGGAGGGGCTTTCGGCAAAGGTTATGTTCAACACCAGCCGCATGGCGTACTACTCCCTGCAGCGCACCTTTAACCCGTTTTACTACACCCTTGCCTCGTGGAACAAGTACGACGATACCTACAGCCTTCGCCCCCTGAACCCCACGTCGGGCACGGAGTACCTCGGCTTTGACTACGGCGGTTCGAACGGCAGCCTGAAGTTCAACACCTACATGGAAGGCTCGGTGACCTACGGCCGCGACTTTGGCGACCACGGCGTGAGCGGCCTGCTGGTGGGTACGCTGCGCAACATCCTCAACCCCTATCGGGCAACGTCTGCGGGTACGGTTGACTTGCAGTCGTCGCTGCCCGAGCGCAACATTTCGCTCTCGGGGCGCTTTACCTACGCCTACGCCTCCCGCTACTTTGGGGAGTTCAACTTTGGCTACAACGGCTCGGAGCGCTTTTCGGAAAACCACCGCTTTGGCTTCTTCCCCTCCGCCGGCTTGGGCTGGGTGATTAGCAACGAGCGCTTTTTTGAGCCGCTAAAGAGCGTTTTTGCCAACCTCAAGCTGCGCTACTCCTACGGCCTTATAGGCAACGACCAGATAGGCGGCGCGCGCTTTCTCTACCTCTCCAACGTGAACTTTAACGGCGCCGCCCAGTACTTTGGCGACGCCTACTCGGAGCGGTACAGCAACGCCACCGTTGTCATTTCGCGCTACGCCAACGACCAGATTACGTGGGAGACCTCGCAAAAGTCGAACTACGCGGTGGAGCTGGGGCTGTACGGCTTCGACATTGTGGCGGAGTACTACACCGAGCGCCGCGAGGGTATCCTGCTGCCGCGCACCAACATTCCATCTACCATGGGCTTGTGGACGGAAGTGTACGCAAATCTGGGCAAAGCTCAGGCAAAAGGCGTGGACATATCGCTCGACTACAGCAAGGTGTTCAACGCCGATTTCTGGGTGCAGGCGCGGGCAACCTTTACCTACGCCCACAGCGAGTACATCAAGTATGCGGACTACGACTACCAGAACGAACCGTGGCTGTACCACACGGGCTACCCCATCCAGCAGGCATGGGGGTATATTGCCGAAGGGCTGTTTGTGGACGGCGCCGATGTTGCCAACTCGCCCCCGCAGTTTAGCCCCTACATGGCAGGCGACATAAAGTACCGCGACCTGAACGGCGACGGGCAGATTACCACCCTCGACCGGGCGCCCATAGGCTACCCTACCTCGCCGGAAATAAACTACGGATTTGGCCCAAGCTTCGGATTCTACGGCTTCGACCTCTCGTTCTTCTTCTCCGGAGTGGCGCGGACATCTTTCTTTATCAACTACAATGCCATGTCGCCTTTTGTTGACGCTGGCATCAGCAGCACCTCGGGCGCCACCTACAAAGGGAGCAACGCGCTGCCGCAGTTTATCGTGGACAGCTACTGGAGCGAAAACAACAAAAACTCCTACGCCGTGTGGCCTCGCCTGTCCACCGACGGAATAGCCAACAATGCCCATGATAACACGTGGATGATGCGCGACGGCGCCTTCTTGAGGCTCAAGCAGGTGGAGTTCGGGTACAACATCTCCCAAAAAATTGCTGCCCGCGTGGGCATGACCGCCGCAAGAATTTACGTATCGGGGACAAATCTTTTGGTATTTAGCAAGTTCAAGCTCTGGGATCCCGAATTGCGCACTCCCAACACCTACTATAGCAACGGTACATCTTACCCGCTGCAAAGGGTTATCAACTTAGGCGTAAATCTTTCGTTTTAATTAATAATTAATAATTAAGCAATGACAAATAAGCAAGATATAACAGTAGAGACCTCACCCCCGGCCCCTCTCCAAAGGAGAGGGGGAGCAGGGACATGATATTCGGCGTCAGCCACCCCTCTCCTTTGGAGAGGGGCCGGGGGTGAGGTCTCTACGGCGTACGGACAGGCTATTGCTACGTTCCCCTGCCGCCGTAAGTCCCGCAGAGACAACACTTTTATATCTGTTATATGTTATTTATTTCTCATCCCTAAGCGCCGTTATTCCGAGTTCCGGGGCAGGCTCTGCGAGGAACCTCTTCTCATGCGGCTACCGCACTTGGGTGTTGAGGATGAAGAGAGAGGGGATGCTGAGTAAGAAGAAAGAATGAATCACAAATTATAAATCACAAATTATGAATCACAAATTATTAATTATTAATTATAAATTATTAATTACTATCATGGCTTTGCAGCTCTCCCTATCCTCGTGCAGCTACTTGGACATCGTGCCCGACGGTATCCCCGACATAGAGCAGCACGCCTTTGCCATGAGAACGCAGGCAGAAAAGTTTCTGTTTACCTGCTACAGCTACATTCCCGTAGCGGGGAGCATCTCCGCCAACCCTGCATTTTTGGCCGGGCACGAAATCGTGATTACCCCTCAGTCGCGCTCCTACAGCGGCACCGCTGCCTACTACCTCCAGCAGGGGCAGCAGCGCAGCGACAGCCCCTACATTTGCTACTGGACAGGAGGTAACGGCGGAAAAAACCTGTGGCGCGGCATTAGCGACTGCAACATCTTCCTGGAGCACATACACGATGTGCCCGACATGGAGGAGTGGGAAAAGTTGCAGTGGGCAGCTGAGGTGGAGTTCCTCAAGGTTTACTACCACTACTACCTTGTAAAAATGTACGGGCCTGTACCCATTGCGGATAAAAACATTAGCGTGGCGGCCTCGGAGGAGGAGGTAAAGGTTTACCGCAATACGCTGGACGAGTGCTTCGACTACATGCTGAGCAAGCTGACCGAAATCATTGCTGGCGAGGATGGGTTGGGGCTGATGGAAGACTATGGCGGCCAGGAAAACCGCGTTGCAGGGCGGGTAAACAAGGGCATTGCCATGATGCTCAAGGCGCAGGTGGCGGTTACCGCCGCCAGCCCCCTCTTCAACGGCAACAGCATGTACCGCGGCGTTACCGACAGCAGGGGCGTAGAAATATTCTGCCCCAGCAAGCCTGCGGAAGCCAGGCTGCAACGCTGGACGTACGCCGCCCAGGCTTGCGGGGAGGCATACGAGTTCCTCACGGCCAAAGGGCACCGCCTGTACGCCTACTCCGGATCGCTGACCGAGGCGGGGCTTTCTCAGCGCACCAAAGATAAGCTCACCATTCGCATGGCGCTCACCGACCCCTTCAACGCGGAGGTGGTGTGGGGAAACAGCAACAACTGGGTGGGCGTTTCGGGATTTGGCTACGGCGACCTGCAAAATCAATCGCACCCGCGAGACTTCAACGTCGACCGCAAAACCTCCAACAGCAACCACCGCGGCAACTTTGCCGTCCCGCTAAAGGTGGCGCGGCAGTTCTTTACCAAAAACGGGTTGCCCATAGCCTTCGATAAGGACTGGGCAAACGTAAACCCGCTGGAGGTTTTTGATGTACGCACCGACGACTCCGCTTTTTTGTACGCGGGCTACCAAACCATAAGGTTTAACAAGGACCGCGAGCTGCGCTACTACGCCTCGCTTGGCTTTGACGGCGGCACGTGGTACGGGCAGGGCGACGAAACCGACCGCGGCCAGTACATACAGGCGCGGCAGGGAGGCGCCGCCGCAAACACCGTAGATAACTCATGGAACCTGACGGGGATTTTCCCCAAGAAGCTCCTGCACTACAGAACGTCGTTTGCCACAGGAAGCGCCGCTGCGCCCACCACCACGGCCACGGCCGAGCGCTACGCATGGCCGCTGATGAAGATGAACGACCTCATTCTTCTCTACGCCGAAGCGCTCAACGAAGCCGGTAACATGAGCAAAGCAAAAGAAATGCTCAACGAGGTGCGCACGCGCGCCAAGCTGCCGGATATAGATATGGCCTACAGCGCGTACTCCAACGATACGCGCAGAGCGGGCAGCAAGGATGGCCTGCGGGAAATTATCCGCGAGGAGAGGCTTTGCGAGCTTGCCCTTGAGGGATACCGCTACTGGGATTTGCTGCGCTGGCAAGAAGCCGAAAACGACTTCTCGCAGCCTGTTACGGGCTGGACGCTCTCCGGATCCGCTCCGGCAGCTTACTACATCGAAGCGCCGGTGTTTCCGGCTGCAATAACCTTTAGTAAGCCCCGCGATTACTTTGCGCCTATCCCTACGCAAGAAATTCTGAGAAACCGAAACATCATGCAAAACCCGGGATGGTGATGATTTAATTAACAATTAACAATTAACAATTAACAATTATGCGCTCGGAACCTATTATACTGTACGTGGGTTCGTTTTATGCACTCTCCCCGGGTTGAGACCTCACCCCCGGCCCCTCTCCAAAGGAGGCTGTGTGAAAAGGCGACGGTTTGCTGAGGTCAATGTTGACAAGGGCTGAAAGCCCGACATCAATAGCGTAGGGCAACGCCCTACGAACAGGAGTCCACCACA
>JAISGH010000046.1 GCA_031263185.1 Prevotellaceae bacterium
AGGGGAGAGGGACACGATATTCGGCGTCAGCCTCCCCTCTCCTTCGGAGAGGGGCCGGGGGTGAGGTCTCTATGGGATGACACTGTTAACTGTTATATCTTGTTTATTCGTCATTGCTAAATAATCCCTACGGGATTATTTAAAGCGACAATTTGAAATGCACCCTATCTATGGGGTGCATTTCAAATTGTCGTCAGGACACCGAAAAAACCGTTATACCTTGTTTATTTCGTGTTCCTAAATCTTTTTTGAGATGCTATGGGTAGGGCAAACGCACGAAACCTAAAGTTAGGGCCGCTAATTAATCCCCACGTGCTCCTCCGTTCTTTTTGCCTTTTGCGTGGGTGCGGCCTCCGGCGTGTCGATGGAGTACGTCCACACGATGCTGTCGCTGTAGGCTTGTCCGCTCTGCGTGGCTTTTACCTCAATGGCGTTCTGTCCTTCCTTCAGCTCAATGTTCTCAAACACGTAGTGCACAGCCGTTGCTCCCTGCGTATATTTTTCTACCGGCGCGCTGTTTACGTACAGCTTGGGCGCTCCCACGTTGGAGTACACCGTGACGGAGGTTATCCGGTTTACGCGCTTGTCGGCGCGCCGCTGCGCGATGTAGAGCGTTGGCTCGCGGCTCCAGTTGGCCTTGTACCAGTAGAAGGGATCCTTTTTTACCTTACGGTCAAAGGTTACCAGCCCCTTCATGTTTCGCGCCGGAATCCCTCCCTGCGCCGAGGCCGGCGTTGCAAAGTCGAACATGTTCCAGACGTAGGATGCCAGCAGGTAGGGATGCCTGGCAATGACGCCCCACTGCACTTCGTGGAATTTGGTGGCAAACGTTTCGGGGTAGAACTGCGAAAAGTACCGCCCGTGCTCCCCCACCGCCTCCTCCTGCTGGAAGATGTTGGCCTCCGCGCCGTACTCAGAGAAGATAACCCGGTACTCGGGGTAGCGCTGCTCCATTTTCTCCACCCACGGCTTTACGTCGCCCACCTCGCCGCCGTACCAGCCAAAGTAGTGGTTGATGCCCTGCACGTCGGCGTTGAGGTTGGCGGGCTGGGTTAGGGCGCTGTGCCCGTTTACCGACGCGGTGTAGCGGTAGGGGTCTTCGCTCTTGGCGACATCGTGCAGCTCCGAGGTTAGCGCAGCGGTGTAGGGGTATGGGGTATATACCTCGTTGTGCAGCCCCCAGATGTAGATGGACGGGTGGTTGTAGTTTTGGCGTATCAGCTCCACCAGCTGCAGCCGCGCGTTGTCGGCCTCCTGCGTGGAGACCCTGTTGACAAAGGGTATTTCTGCCCAGACCATGAAGCCTGCGCTGTCGCACTTGGCGTACACGTGCTCCGCCTGCTGGTAGTGCGCCAGGCGAATGGTGGTTGCGCCGATTTCCGCTATCAGGTCGAGGTCGGCGCTGTGCTGCTCGCTGGAGAGCGCGCTGCCGTAGCCCCACACGTCCTGATGCCGGCAAACGCCGTACATGGGCGTTTTCTTTCCGTTGAGGTACATGCCGTCGCCGGCTTTCAGCTCGAAGCGCCGCAAGCCCAGCGGCTGAACAACCTCGTCCACCACCTTGCCTCCGGCGAGCGCCTGCACCACCACCGTGTAGAGGTAGGGGTCTTCGCGCCCCTGCCACAGGCGAGGCCGCGGTATGGAGAGCCGGTGCGCAAATACCTGCCGGCCCTGCGGCAGCACCTTCTCTGCAGATTCGCGCTGCGCCTTTACCTTTCCGCTGGCCTCGTACACGGTAGTTCTCAGCGTGACGCTTTGCGCCGCCGGGCGCTTGCTCTCCAGCTTTACCTTAACCTCCACCAGCGCGCTGCTGCGGGCAACCTCCTGCTGGCTGATGTATACGCCCGGCGAGGCAAAGTCGGTAACGGCAATGTTGAGCGACTCGGTGACGATGATTTCCACCGGCCGGTACATGCCGCCGTAAACTCCAAAGAGGGTGTTATTGACGGGTATCACGTCGGGCCTTGGCGCGTTATCGGCCTTTACCAGAATTTCGTTCTCCCGTCCGTACTCCAGCAGCGCCGTTATTTCGATGGCAAAGGCAGCGTATGCGCCCTTGTGCCCACCGGCGTATTTGCGGTTTACGTAAACTTCTGCCACCGACCCCACGCCGCCAAAGCGCAGAAAAACGCGCTTGCCGCCGAGCGCCGTGTCGGGGGTGTAGGCTTTGCGGTAGTAAGCTTCGCCGGCGTAGTAGTCGTTCTTGGCGGTTTGCATGTCGGCGGCGTTCCA
Source organism: Prevotellaceae bacterium (assembly GCA_031263185.1). Lineage (GTDB taxonomy): Bacteria > Bacteroidota > Bacteroidia > Bacteroidales > UBA932 > JAITMY01. The sequence continues at coordinate 2,233 of JAISGH010000046.1, forward strand.
CGTGTGGGGTATCTGCACCGCCTTCCAGCCCGCCTCAAAGGCTTCGCCAAACAGCACCCGGTCGGGGCTAAAAGGCCCTTTTTTGAACGACCACCCGTCGTTGAACGGCGCTACGCTCCTTGCCGCGAGCGCCCCTGCTGCAAGCGTTAGCAGCATTGCCAGCGCCAAAAATTTTTGTGACATAATTTATGCGTTACTATTTTTCTGCAAATTTAGCCTTTTATGGCTACACTTCTTTACTCTTTTCAGCTTTTATTTTACTGTAATCATCTTATTTTTCGGCTATACTTCGTGCGGCATGATTTTGTGCATTGCCCGTTAGTATCTATCACGTCAAATTAATGCATTATTTGGCAAGAAATTAAAAATTAAAAGCGAGAATGATCACCACTTCCTTAATTTCAAGTGCCATAACAATTGTTTCCTTTCCCAATTTAGTGAGATAATAGAGACTAGAGATTATATTCAATAGTTGAATATTACATTCTTTTATATACCTTTGCGAAAAACACATCGCGCAATGAAATACGACAAGGTTAGAAAAAACCCGGCGCAGCTGCTGAGCTTGACAGGATTTACCGTTGAGGAATTTGAGGCGTTCTTACCCACGTTCAAAAATAAATGGGAAGAATACCACTCCCACTATACCCTGAGAGGCAAAGTCAGAGAGCGCATTTCCTACGGCCGCAAGGCAGGGTTGCTGCCGCTGATTAGCGATAAATTGCTATTCATTTTATCCTACTTGAAAAACAACCCCCTGCAAGAATACCACGGTGTCGCCTATGGAATGACCCAGCCCTAGTGTAACCGGTGGATACACTTGCTATCGGACGTACTGATTTGTAGCCCTCAAAAGCGGATTTTATGGCTTTCGCGCACGCATGATGGGCATGCTCGTTCACGATAAAAAGATGGCAGATGAGCATCCGCTATCCTTTCCTGCCGGCGTTACCTTGTGGCAGGATACCGGATTTTTAGGGCATGCCTCTAAAAACGTGACGGTTAAAATGCCGACAAAAAAGCCGAAAGGCAAAGAGTTGAGCGAAGCGCAAAAGAAAGAAAATAAAGGCATTTCTTCTTTTCGGATTTTAGTTGAGCATGCCATTGGCGGCGTTAAGCGATGTCGTATTGTCAAAGACCGTTTTAGGAGTCATAAATTCGGGTTCGATGATATGGCCATGTTCATCGCTTGTGGCTTGCATAACTTTCGCATCTATCTCAAATACGAACATATAGCAATTTGATGTATATAATGTCTATTATAGGGTCTGCTGAAAAACTTGATGGCGTCCATGTTTTATTGATATAATTTTTATGCTATGCGCGAACTATTTTTATGCCTTCCCCGTCAGGGGAACCATATCAATAGAAAAATGTGTA
>JAISGH010000048.1 GCA_031263185.1 Prevotellaceae bacterium
TAACAATATGTTAATGCTCGAACTATTTATTCGCAGGTTCGCGATCAACCCGAACACCCGAAAAAATCAAAAAATTATCAATCAACTCTGTGATTATGGATTAATCGCGGCTTAAAGAAAAGGTGGTTTTATAACGAAGTATTGCATAATAGACTTAGAAATAAAAACTTTAAAAATAATATTGACGGAATTTGGGTTTACGAAAGAGGAAAAGTAAAGCTGCTATATACAAAAACAAGTAGGAAAGCCGAAACTTCCCTACTTATCTACAAGCAGTAATGAAAAAATCATCCTGCGGGCACCGTACCGCAGTACAGCTAAATACTTTCGTATCTGCTGCAAAGATAAATATTATTTTTGGAACTACAAAAAGTTCGCTATTTTTTTTATTTCATTCTTTCACCTCCCACGCCTGCGAACCATCCGCGTTTCCTTTCACTACAATAAAATCCACTCTTTTACGACTATCCCTAAATTTTATAGCGTTCAACTTTTTTAGTTCCCTGCAGGGGATGGAATTGGCTGCTTTTGGAAGATAATGTTACCTTTGCGAAATTTTCAATGAATAAAAATAACATGCTTGAGAGGTCTGCACAAATTAAGGACGCTTTGCTGAAATACAATTCATACGAAAGTGATGAATGGGAAAAAGCATACTTTGACGAGCTTAGCGGAGGGTTTAACGTTTACCATAAAGCTCATCAATTTACACCTACAGGAGGAGGCGGTGAAGCCGAAAAGACTGTAGGAAAAATGCTTGCCAAATACAGCGGTAAACAGGTGGAGTTTTTGCCGGAAAATGGGAAAGGTAAAGGAGTGCCTGATTTATATTTTGACCAACAGACATGGGATATAAAATATATCCATATTGCCAATATTGAAACAATAAGAACATACATCAAGGAAGCGAGGAAAGCAGATAATGCTATATTTTATTGGAATGAAAGCGACAAATTAGAGGATTTAAAGTAGTTTTTTGCCACAAAGGGCAGCTTGTCCACAAATACGGTGTCGGTCAACGGTTTGGGGTTGATGGGTACGTAGGCCGAAGAGCTTGCGCCGTCGGAGGCGCGGTACAGCCGGTAGCCCGCCAAGTCCTTTTCGGTGTTGCGGTACCAGCGCACGGTGATGTTTCCCGAATCTGCCGCTACGCTCGCTATGCGCGGCTTGGCGGGGGGTGGGGGAAAATATCGGGCACCTCCACCTGTACTTTGGCAGATTTTCCTTCGTTTTCGGCAAAATCCACCGCCGCTACGCAGTAGTAGTAGCTGCCGGGCTCGTTCACGGTATCGGTGTAGGCGCCGGCAGCCGGGGGAAGCAAAGCGCTCACCCGCTCAAAGGGCAGGTAGTACGAGGCGCCACGGTACACGTAGTAGCCCCACATGTCGTCGCTTTGCAGGCTGTTGTCCCAGGTAAGGTTTACGAGCAGCTTCTCCGCCTCGCCCTGCACCTTGCCGGGGGGCGGGGGCGGCGTTTTGTCCAGCGGCCGCGCCTCTACCGGAGCGCTCAGCTGCGTTGGGCGGCCAAAAAAGTCAAGGCCGGCCACGCGGTACCTGTACACCATAGCGTTGCTGACCGTGGCGTCGGCGTAAAATTCGGAGGCGTAGCCCTCCTTACCGTCGGGGCCGGGGCGCGTGGAGGCCACCAGCGGAAGGCTGTTCACCGGCCTGTAGGCGGTATCCGCCGACGAGCTGCGGTAAACGTTCACGCCCCAAAAGCGCAGAGGGTCGGGCTTCCACGTTACGGTTACCACGCCGTCCTTGGCGTTTATCTTTACGCTGTCGGGCGGGGCGATGGGGGTAAACGGCGCTACGGCGATGGGGGCGGTAACCTCCAGCTGCTGCTCTGCGCCTCGCGCCACGCGGCATACCTTGTAGCGGTAGGTTTGCCCTGTTGCCACCTGCGCATCGGTGTACGCAATGCCCAGGTACGCGGCAAAGGGCATACTTTCGAGGGCTTTGAGCATCATCACCAGCAGCGTTGCGCCCTCCTGCCGGTCGTTTTTCAGCGAGGCGGCGGCTTCGATGTACTGCGCCAGCAAGCTATCCGCATTGAATTCCTCCTGCGTTGGGGTGTAGTCGCCCATTTTGAGCGGCTTTTCGGTCAGCTTTTGCCACTGCTGCCCGTCGGCGCTGCGGTATATGGTAACGCCCTCGGGAAAAATGACCTTTTCGTCAACGAGCTTGAGCATGACCTGCGGAGCGGATGCGCTCCCGCCAATACCTGCGGCCACCCTTTGCTGAGCATGGGCGGCAAGGCTGCCAAGCAGCGCAGGCAGCACGCGAAAAAAAGTTTTGTGTTCATTGAAAAAATTTTTTTAGCGTGAAAAATTATTGTATGCGCATGACAAAAATGGTGTCCATGTTCTATTGGTATATTTTACACGGCTATTTCTGCCTTTATTCCCGGATAGGGGTTGTAGTGTTCGAGGTTAAAATCATCGTATTCAAAGCCGAAAATAGAGGTCACGGAGGGATTTATTTTCATTGTCGGCAGCGCCAGCGGTTCGCGGCCCAGCTGCGTCCTGACCTGCTCCATGTGGTTGAGGTAAATGTGGGTGTCGCCCAGCGTATGTATAAATTCGCCGGGCTGCAGGCCGCACACCTGCGCTACCATCATGGTGAGCAGGGCGTAGGAGGCTATGTTGAACGGTACGCCCAGAAATGTGTCGGCGCTGCGCTGGTAGAGCTGGCACGAGAGCCTGCCGCCGGCCACGTAAAACTGAAAAAGAACGTGGCACGGCGGCAGCGCCATCCCGTCAATCTCGGCCACGTTCCACGCGCTGACGATGTGCCGGCGCGAGCTGGGGTTTTCCTTTAGCGACTTCACCACCTGCGCAATCTGGTCAATATGCTGCCCGTTGGGGGCAGGCCAGCTGCGCCACTGGTAGCCGTATATGTGGCCCAAGTTGCCGTTGGCGTCAGCCCACTCGTCCCAGATGGTTACGCTGTGGTCGTGCAGGTACTTTACGCTGGTTTCGCCCTGCAAAAACCACAGCAGCTCGTAAATGATGGAGCGGAGGTGCACCTTTTTGGTGGTAAGCAGCGGAAAGCCTTTCTGCAAGTCAAAGCGCATTTGGTAGCCAAAAACGCTTATGGTTCCCGTGCCGGTACGGTCGGACTTTTGTACGCCGTTGTCTAAGATATGCTGTAGTAGCGTAAGGTATGGCTTCATTTTTTTGTGTAACGTCAGCGTAAAAAGTGCAAAAAAAAGGTGTAAAAAATTATTCACAAAAATTTTATTCACAAAAATTTTATTCAGCCTCTCAGCGCTGCTACCCTTGGCTGCTGATGCGGCAGATGGCCGGAATGTTGAGCAGGCGGATGGTGTACCTGCTGACACTCACCAGCCCCTCGTCCTGAAAAGTGGAGAGGGTGCGGGTAGCGTTGGGGGTAGTCATGTTGGCGAGGTCGGCCAAGTCGCTACGGGAAACCCTGCAGCAAAGCGTTTGGCAGTCATCCTCCATGCCGCAGGTGTTTGCCAGCAGCAGCAGCGAGTCGGCAAGCCGCGCCCGCAGGTGCTTTTGCAGCAGCGCCACCATGTGCAGGTCGGCATGGCCAAGCGCGCGCGAAGCGTGCTGAAGCATGGCAAGCGCAAAGGAGCTGTTGGCTTTCATGAGCGACAAAAAGTACTCTCTCCCGACTACGCAGACCAAAGATGCTTCGAGAGCTTTTGCCGAAGCGCCGTAAGGCTCGCCGGCGCACAGCGCCCTGAACCCAAGGAGCTGGCAGCTTGGAATAAGGCGCAGCATTTGCTCCTTGCCTAAAATTCCTTTCTTGCAAACTTTTACTTTTCCGGAGGAGAGGTATATCAGCCCTTCGGGCATTTCGCCTTCGCTGAAAATGGCGGCGCCCTTTTTGTAAATGGCGCTGTGGGTATTGCGGATAATTTGCGCTTTTTCCTCGTCCGAGAAAAAAGGGAACATTACGAAAAATCCCTTTGTTTCTTTATCGCATATCGTTAGCATATACCCTGTTTACCTGCTAAAAAAGGCCATTAATAACAGCGTCCACCTTGCTTATTACGTTGCTCAAGTCCTTTGGGCTGTCCGAAAAGTTCATTTCGTCCACATCCACTATCAGCTTGGGGTAGCGGTACGATTTGATAAAATCTTCGTAGCGGTCGTTCAGGTTTTTGAGGTAGTCTAAGCGTATTCCCACCTCGTACTCGCGCCCGCGCCGCTGAATTTGCCGCACCAGCGTGGGCACCGACGCGCGGAGGTAAATGAGCAGGTCGGGGGGAGCAATCAGCGAGTTCATCAGCTCAAAAAGCCCCGCGTAGGTGGCGTAGTCGTTGTCCGACATGAGCTGCATAGCGTGCAGGCTTGCGGCAAAGATGTGGGCATCCTCAAAGATGGTGCGGTCCTGTACAACATCATCCTTATTTTTTTGCAGCTCTACTATCCGCTTAAAGCGTCGGCCAAGAAAGTACACCTGCAGGTGAAACGACCAGCGCTGCATATCCGAGTAAAAATCGTACAGGTAGGGATTATCTTCTTCAGTATCTTCATACTGAACCTTCCACCCGTAGTGCTTCGACAAAAGGTTGGCAAGCGTAGTTTTGCCGCTGCCAATATTACCTGCTATTGCGATGTGCATAAAATAACTTGAAATTAACATTCAACATACAGCCATACACCGTGTATGGCTATGGTTTGGTAGGGTGGCATCATAAACTATCAGGATGAGTTATTGCCATATGTTCCCGTTTTGTAATCATACTTTTCGATGTACATCCCTATCACATTATCGTGTAGCTGTTCATTTTTTGATTTTTATTGTTTGCTGTTTACGATGTCAAAGATACAGATTTTTGAAGCAATTCACAACTCCGACGAAGAAATTCCCGCTAATGCCTTGCTGTTTACGATGTCAAAGATACAGATTTTTTGAAACAAATCACAACCTCGAAGTCGAGCAGCCTCAAAAGGCTTGCTGTTTACGATGTCAAAGATACAGATTTTTTGAAGCAAATCACAACCATCCACCCCTGATACTTGTACAGGAAAGCGCTGTTTACGATGTCAAAGATACAGATCGGGACGCCGAACGTATGCCGACCTGTTCATGAAGCTGGCAAACAGTCCCGACATGCGGAATACCAGCCTCTATTTCTACGACCTGAATGCCAAAATCAACTACCGCATTAACGACAACAACCGCCTGTTCCTTTTGGGGTATCTGGGGCGCGACAACCTTTCGACCGACTACATGGGCATGAGCTTCGGCAACAAAACTGCCACGCTGCGCTGGAATCACATCTTTTTGCCCAAACTGTTTTCTATCTATATGGTGGATGTACTGCTGTACGGTCAATTGCCCGAAAGCGAACACAACTACCTTAACGTTCAAGCCTTCAAAAACGGCGTCGCAATCAACGGCAAGCTCGCCAATTTCAGCATCATCGTCAGCGAAAACGCTGTGAATAAAGAGATAAACGGCGAGCAGTGCCTTTACCTGTTCAGGAAAAACGACAACAGCGAACTGATGTCGCAGAGCAGCGGCTTCACGCCGGTAGAGGATGGCGATTTGATTCGTGTTCAGGTGAGTTCCATC
>JAISGH010000105.1 GCA_031263185.1 Prevotellaceae bacterium
TGAACCTGTTGAAAAACGAAAAAACCGCTACGGTGGGCGTAAAGGGAAAGAGACTCAAAGCTGGCTGGGACAACGACTACCTAATAAAACTAATCAAAATTTAGATGCGTTTGCCCTGATGTCTATACAGATTATTGCGATTTTCTATTACCTAATTTTTTAGGGTTTGAGGTTAATAGAGTGTCACCCCTGCGGGGTTTTGCAGCATACGGGCAAAGGCGACGTAGAGACGCGGCGCGCCACGGCTCTACAACCAGCAAGTCCCGCAGGGACGGCACGTTATTAACCGTATGCTTCAGCATACGGGGCGGGGCAAACTGCAAAGATATTCTTAGTTTTTAGTTTTTAATTTTTAGTTTCTTACATGTTTAACATAAAAATTCTTACAGCAGGCACCCTTAACTACATGTCGCTGACGGCAGGATTTGCGCAGCAGGAGTCAGCAGCCCCTCCCAAAGCAGATCGGCGCCCCATGAACGTGCTCTTCCTCATATCCGACGACATGCGGGCAGAGGTACGCGCATTTGGCAGCAAGCTGGCGCTTACGCCCAACCTCGACAAGCTGGCCGCCGAGGGGGTGAAGTTTGAGCGGGCTTACTGCCAGTATCCGCTGAGCGGGCCGTCGAGGGCGTCGCTGCTCACCGGTCGCCGCCCCACCACCAGCGGGCTGTACGGCAACCGCGAGTGGTTTGGCGCAACCTACCCCGGCTGGGTGAGCTTGCCCAAGTATTTCAAGCAGCACGGCTACGCTGCGCTGCGCAGCGGCAAGGTTTTCCACGGCGGCATCGACGATACCGAGGCGTGGACGGAGGGCGGCGAGCCGCGCACGTGGAGCAACCCCGTGAACCTCGCCCCTCCCTCGTCGCTCGACGCCAGCGAAGTTCGCGCCCACTACGCGCGCACAACGGCGCTGGACGTGAGCCGCGCCTCCGAATCCGACCGCTGGGAGGCGCTGGAGGGCGAAAAGGCCAAAAGGCACGGCGATACGCGCACCGCCGACAGGGCAATTGGCTACATCCGGCGCAGCAAGGAAACCGGACAGCCGTTTTTCATTGCCTGCGGATTTGTAAAGCCCCACTCTCCGCTGGTGGCGCCAAAGGAGTTTTTCGACCTCTACAGCGTAGACTCGATACCCTTGCCGTCCGATTTTGCGTCGCTACCCATGGTGCCAACGGGCTTTCCGGCGGGCGCCATTCGCCCCAAGAACGCCGACCTGTTCATCAACCGTAGCGCCTCGCCGGAGGAAGCGCGCGCCATGATTCGCGCCTACCTCGCCTGCGTAAGCTACGTGGACTGGAACGTGGGGCGGGTGCTGGCGGAGCTCGACAGGCAGGGCCTGCGCGAAAATACCATCATCGTCTTCTGGAGCGACCACGGCTACCAGCTGGGCGAAAAGGGAAAGTGGTCTAAAGCAGGCTCGCTCTGGGAGAACGGCGCGCGGGTGCCTTTCATCATCCTCGACCCGCGGGCAAAGGGCAACGGAAAGGCTTCGCCCCGCACGGTTGAGCTGCTGGACATTTACCCCACGCTGGTTGACCTCTGCGAGCTGCCCAAGGCCGAAGGGCTGGAGGGCGCAAGCCTGGCCCCTCTCCTCGACAATCCGGAGGCCGAATGGGGCCGACCGGCCTACACCGTATGGAACGAGCACGGCAAGGGGATTACGGGCGTTGCCGTGAGAACGGAGCGCTGGCGCTACGCCGAGTTCTTCGGGCTTGGCGCCGGAGCCTTTCTTACCGACCCTGCCGCCGACCCCCACGAGCTGAACAACCTCGTGCACGATCCCAAGTATAAGGACGAGGTAGAACGGCTGCACAGGCTTGCAGCGGAGTACGTTGACGGAAAAACGGAGCGGTGAAGATGAAGAAAAAATAGCGCAATAGCCCCCCCCCAATTTATGCTCATTTTCTTGTTACATGGCAATTACAATAACGTAATTGCCAAGTTGGGATAAGGGGCTAAATCTTTTTTTGGTGGTGCTACGAAAATAGCTTGCAACTCGGTAGTTAGAATACAAATAGAATGTGGGGCAGCTGGAAACCTCATTTTCACCTAATTTTTTAACAAAACAACCTCAGTAGCACATTAGCTACATAATATATCCAAACCTTATTACCTCATTTTTTTCGTGTCCATTTCATCGCTTTAATGAGGTAATGAGTCCCCCATTAACCTTTGGTCAATGCCAAAAGAGAAATAACGGTAAGCGGAGGTATCTCAAATTGTCGCACATAGGCACTACGCGCCTATACACGATGCGGAGTTTTCTATCAAAAAATGTTAAACTCGAAAAATGAAGCGTCTGTAAAAGAAGAGGTTGCGTTTAAGTTATATGATAAGGTTGTTGATATGCATATTAATTCATTGCTACTGAGGTTGTTTTGTTAGATAAATTAGGTGAAAATGAGGTTTCAAACTTTCGCAAGAGTGACGGTGGGAGAGAGGATGGAAAGACTCAAAATGAAATTTTCATAGCACCTCAAAAAAAGATTTAGCCAATTTTTTAGGGCTTGGGGTTAAAATATCAACCTCACCTCCATGCTCCCGCTATGCACTGTTGCTCCCTCCGGCAACCGGCGGCCGGAGTAGAGCAAGTTCAGCTCAAGCCCCTTGCCGAGCGCCCGCTTTAAGGAGAGGTTCCACGTGAGGTTGTTGCCTGCGCCGTAGCCTTGCAGCATTTCGTAGCCTACCGTGCCGCCGCTCTCGCCGTTGAACGTGGTGGAGATAAAGCCCAACCCGCCCGCAGCCATGCCTTTTTTGGGGAAGTTGCAGGTGAGCTCTGCCTGCGCTTCGTGCAGCACGGCAGCTTCAACGCCGGCGCGGTTTTTCTTTGCGGAAAATTTGTAGGCGGCGTTTACGCGCAGGTGCATTAGCGGGGTGAGCTCGCCGCCTGCGCTAAGCGAGTGGTGCAAAATATCGTAGCCGGCGTTGGCCTGGGCGTACTGTGCGCCGTAGGTTTTGGCTTCGCGCTGCGCTCCGGCGCTCACCAGCAGCACGTCCGCCAGCCGCTGCCTTGCGGAGAGGCCAACAACGCTGTTCTGCCGGAGCTCAAAGCCATTTATGAGCAGGTACTTCGACTTGTTGCTTTGCCACATCAGCTCAACCTTGGTGCGGGCATCCGGCGAGAGGTAGGCGAGCGTATTGAGCGCAGCGTAGCTTTGGTTCACCACAGCGGTATCGCCAAGCGGCTCGCCGAAAAAAGGGTTGGCATTTTTGGCGAAGCTGCTGCGCAAATTTTTGTGCGCGTTGCTAAACGAAAATGTGTTGCTCAACCTCGACAGGAAGCCCTGCACACCGCTGCGCTGCTGCCACAGCATGGCGGGCAGCAAGGTAATCTGAAAAGAGAACTTTCCGGTATAGGTCTGCACGTACTCGCGCGAGGGCAGCGCCACCCTGATGTACGAAGCCTCGTCGCGAAAAGCGGCGATTTCAAATTCGTTCAGCTCTTTCACGCCGTTGGCGTTGTAGTCGCGCCACGTGTAGATACCCTGCCCCGTGCCTACCTCCACGTAAATAAAATCTTGCTTTGGGTCCATGCCCGTGCCCAGCTCGTACAGCGCCGATGTGTTGATAAACCCTTTCGCAAAAATTCCCGAAAACTCCTCCCGCCCCATCAGCATGTTTTCGGTAGCCGCGCTGTCCACGTAGCGAACATGGCGGTAGGAGGCTGTGAGCCTGTTGCGCACGGCCTCTCCGTTCAGCTCTCCGGAAATGCCGGCTTCCTGCGCCTGCGAGTAGGCTTGCTGCTCGCTGCGCTGTGGGGTGAAATCTGTACGGCTGCGGGCAAAAATTGCCGCCGCGTGTCGCCCGCTGTCGCTTCGCAGAAAAATCTCCTCCGCATGAAATGCTTTGCCGGCAGGCTGCAACATTTGGTCAACAGAAATGTTGTTGTGCTCAAGCTCGCCGCGTACGCCGGCCGTGAGCTGCCAAAAAGACTGCGCTGCTTCGGCCTTTGCCCGCACAAATTGCGTGCTGCGGTTGCGCTGCAGCGTACGCAAAATGTCGGCGTTGGCAAAGCCGGCAAAGCGGCGCTGCCGTAGCCGGAGGTCGGCGTGCAGCATACCGCCCTGCATTGCCGAGAAGGAGGTATCGAGCGGGCTGAGCGCAGCGTCGGTTTCGCCTGCGCTGATAACCGCCAGCGATGCGTTGACGCTGAATTTGTCGGCATACCGGTAGCCCAAAAGCCCGGAGTACTGCTGAAAATTTCTGCCCGTCAGCTCGCCCTCAATATTCCAGTCGCGCTCGTACTCGGCGCTGACAAAGCGCTCGGGAGCGTCAAAGTTTTTATCAAACAGCAGCGTTGCAGCGGTAGCCACAATCCGGCTTTGCGGGGTGATAGCCCACGCTTTGTCGCCTTTCAGGTTTACGGCAAAGCCTGTTCGCCCCGCGCCGGCGGGTTCGGAGGCAAAGAGGTTGGCGTTGCTGTTGGACAGCGCAGCGTCGAGGGCAGCGCCGCTGAGCGAATCAACGGCAAATGTTCCGCCGGCGGTGAGCAAAAATTTTTGCTTGGGCGTAACCAGCGACTGCACAGGTTCGTAGCTGCCGTAGCCCTTGCCCACCCAAGCGTACACGCGCCCGTTGGCGGCAGAGCGCACAAGATTGTAGCTGCCGCTGCCGGCTTCTACCTCCGAAAACTTCAACCGGAAAAATGCCTCGCCGGGGTTGGTAGAGTACTCGTAGATGTGGTGAGTAACGCCGCCCGCTACGGTATCTTTTTTGCGGTACAAAATTTCGTTGCTGCTATACGCCACGCTATCCACCGAAGGGGCAACAGCCCGCCAGAATTGCGCTCCGGCGTTAGCCATCTGCTGCTTCTCGACTTCGGTCAAGTTCTCGTCAATGGGCTGACTTTTTGCGTCGCCCTCGTAAAAGACGTTGAGGTAGGCGCTGCCGCTTTGCAGGCGGACGCTGTTTTTCTGGTTGGCAATGTAGCGCGAGTAGCTGCGCTCGCTGTACTCAAACTCAACAATAATGCGGGAGTTGCGCGTAGCAAGGTAGCGCGGCATGAAGGTAATCTCGGCGGTGGCGTAGCTGATGGTGTAGTCGGCATCGCTGCCGCGCTCCAGCAGCCGCCCGTCGGCGTAAACGCGTTCGCTGCCCGAAAGCGCCACGATGTTGCGCTCGCCCTCCGCCCCCGAAAGCAGGTATGGCCCCTGGTTGCCGTCGATAATGCTCAAGGTTTTGCGGGCAAATTTTCCCTTGCCTACCCCCGCCGAGGCGCTTGCGCGGTACGTGGCGCCCGATTTTTTTTGCTGCGTAGAAAATTCTGCCCCCAGCGCCTTACGGTTGTATTTTCCAAAAAAATCCTGCGCTTCGCTCACCTCCACGTCGCCGGCCGAAAGGTTGGCCTTATCCGTGAAAACGCTTACAAAAACTTTGTCAAACTCCTGTAGCGACGCCGTATTGCCTTCGGGGCTGACGGGCAAATTTTTGTCGGAAACAACGGCAACCATGCTCAGCTCGTCGGTCAGCTTCCCCGACAGCTGCAGCGACAGCTCGGAGGTGAGCGAAGCGTTGCTGCCAACGCTCATGTTGACGCCGCGCATGAGGCTGCCGCTATGCTCCAGACCGCTGCCGGACAGTATGCTTTCGCTCTGGTAGAGGCTGCTCTGCGGAACAAAAAAAGGGTTGGGGCTGCTGAAAATAGTGTCGCCCGAAAGGTACGCCTCGTGCTCCTTGCTGAAGTAGATTTTGGTAAATAAAACCGGAAAAGCGCGGTAGGCAACGTGCACGGTTTGCCCGCGCAGCCGCCGTCCCACAAGCAGGGCGTTGTGGTAATCCACCCAAAACAGCGAATCGGGGACAAGCCGCCCCCGATTGTTGCGCAGCACGAGCGAGTGCGGCACAATGCTTAGCGTATCGAGCTGCGTAGTATCGGAGGTAACGGCGAGCGAAAAAGAGCGAAGAACGTTCTGCTGCCGCGCACCTGCCGCTTGCGTAAGTAGAAGTAACAGCAGGCAGCAGGTAGTAAGCAGAGATAATATATGGGCTTCAGATTTCAAGATTTCAGATTTCAAACCTCATAACGGGTGCATTCGCCGTCCCGCAGGGTAGGGGGGAGGGGACGGGGGGATAATTGGATTTTCTACCAATATTCCGTCCCCCTCGGCTACGCTCGGGGCAGGCTCTGCGGGACGACGCAAGCATCTATTGAATGTAAACTCTAATATATTTTGGTGGTGATGTAAAAAGTATGCTGCTGTAATATATTGAATGAAAATTATTTAAATGACATTTTGGGAAATTACGATAACCCTCGTTGCTTATATTCCGATGTAAACACATTAAAAGTTGAGAAAAATTGAAAATACTAAAATCCAAATTGTAGATTTAACCATGTGTCCTAATGATACATACAACAGCATACTTTTTGCATC
>JAISGH010000185.1 GCA_031263185.1 Prevotellaceae bacterium
TGAACCTGTTGAAAAACGAAAAAACCGCTACGGTGGGCGTAAAGGGAAAGAGACTCAAAGCTGGCTGGGACAACGACTACCTAATAAAACTAATCAAAATTTAGATGCGTTTGCCCTGAGCGAGCAGTCGTTCACCGTGAACATTCGCAGCAAGCACATCAGCGCCGGCAGGGATGTCCGGATTAAGCCGCGCGAGGCAGGCAAGCTGAACTGGGACGGCAAGCTTACGCTGGAGTTCAACGGCGTACACCCCGGCGTACGGAGCATCCGCATCCGGTCGGCAGAGAAGCCGCTGAGGGTGTTCCTTTGCGGCAACTCCACCGTGGTTGACCAGGATAACGAGCCTTGGTGCGGGTGGGGGCAGATGATACCGCGCTTCTTTCGGCGGGGCATTTCGTTTGCCAACTACGCCGAGTCGGGCGAAGCAGCCAACACCTTTACTGCCGCCGGACGGCTGGAAAAGCTGCTGACGCAGGCCAAGGCGGGCGACTACATTTTTGTGGAGTTTGGGCACAACGACCAAAAGCAAAAAGGCGAAGGGAAAGGCCCGTGGCTGTCGTACACCGAAAGCCTGCGCACCTTTATCGTCGAGGCGCACAGGCGGCAAATGCATCCTGTGCTGGTAACGCCGGTGAACAGGCGTGTCTTTGACGAGCGCGGAAAGGTATCCAACACCCACGGCGAGTATCCCGATGCCGTTCGCAAGCTTGCCAACGACGAGGGCGTTCCGCTAATCGACCTCCACAGGATGAGCGCAACCCTATACGAGGCGTGGGGAAGCGAAGCCTCAACGAAAGCGTTTGTGCACTATCCGGCGGGAACTTTCGCCGGGCAGACGCAAAAGTTGGAGGACAACACCCACTTCAATGCCTACGGAGGCTACGAGGTGGCCAAGTGCATCGTGGAGGGAATCAGGGAGAGCGGGCTGGCGAATATCCTGCGCTTTCTGCGCGAGGACTACCATCCCTTTGACCCGAAGCAGCCGGACAGCGCCAAAGCGTTTTCGCTGCCGCTAAGCCCGTTTACGGAAATCGAAAAGCCGGACGGTAATTAATCCGGACGCTAACCATTAAACATTATTTTGACATGAACAGAATTTTTACCTCCGCTGCCCTCTGCGCTATCTCGTGCGCCTTTGCGGCAAATGTATTTTGCGCCGAAGAGGTGCGCCAGAAGACACGCCAAATGGAGCGCCTCAACAGAGGCGTGGTGGCCGTTGCGTGCGACTCCGGCGTATTTATCAGCTGGCGGCTTTTGGGTGACGAAGACCCGCAAACGCTTTTCAACCTTTACCGGAACGGGGAGCAAGTAAACGGGCTGCCGCTGGCGGGCGCTACCTGCTGGATGGATGCTGCCGGAACGCCGACGGACAGGTACGTCGTGAAAACGCTCGAAAACGGCAAAGAGGTGGCCGCCTCGCCGCAGGTAGCGCCGTGGGACAAGCCCTACATGGCGCTGCAGCTCAACCGTCCGCCCCTGAGCGTAGACTCCACGATACCGTATCGGGAGCGGTATAGGGCGCAGCTCGCCGGCTACCTGCCCAACGATTGCAGCGTGGGCGACCTCGACGGCGACGGCGAGTACGAGCTCGTGGTGAAGTGGAACGCTCGGGCGCGCGACAACTCCCACGCGGGGATGACCGACCCCGTCCTGCTGGATGCTTACAAGCTCGACGGTACGCACCTCTGGCGGATTGACCTGGGGATAAACATTCGCGCAGGGGCGCACTACACGCAATTCATGGTGTACGATTTGGACGGCGACGGAAAGGCCGAGGTGGTCTGCAAAACGGCGCCCGGAACAAAGGACGGGCAGGGGAACAGCGTCCTCCTTGGCGACGACGACCCCAACGCCGACTACCGCAACGGGGCGGGGCACATCCTCGCCGGCCCCGAGTACCTCACCGTGTTCAGTGGCGCTACCGGCGCAGCGCTCGCCACCATCCCCTACAACCCGCCGCGCGGCAACACCCTCCGCGAAACGTGGGGCGATGACAGGGGCAACCGCGTTGACCGCCACCTCGCCTGCATTGCCTACCTCGACGGCGTTCACCCGTCGGTGGTGATGTGCAGGGGGTACTACACCCGCGCCGTGCTGGCGGCCTACAGCTTCGACGGAAAATCGCTCACGGAGCAGTGGGTGTACGATTCGGGCACGGAGCGGGATACCAAAAACACCGCCTACGGGCAGGGCAACCACAGCATTGCCGCCGGCGACGTTGACGGCGACGGCTTCGACGAAATTACCTGCGGCGGCGCCTGCATTGACCACAATGGTACGCTGCTCTACTCCACCGGCCTGGGGCACGGCGACGCGCACCACCTCTCCGACCTCGACCCCGACCGTCCGGGGCTGGAGTTTTTTGACGTGCACGAGAGCAAGCCAAGCCCTGCCGGCGTAGAGCTGCGGGACGCCCGCACCGGCGAGCTACTCTTTGGCCGCCCCACCAACGTTGACGTAGGCCGGGGAATGGCGGCCGATATTGACCCCAACCACCGCGGGTTTGAGCTTTGGAGCTCGGCGAGCGACAGCGTTTACAACATCAAGGGCGAGGTTATCTCCACCAAAAAGCCGTCGGTCAACTTCCGCATTTACTGGGACGGCGACCTGCAGGATGAGCTGTTAGACGGAACGAAGCTCGACAAGTGGGACGGCGCCCGCGCTGTCCGCTTGGTGAACTTTGCCGACTTTGGGGCGCGATCCATCAACGGCACCAAGCAAAACCCCTGCCTGAGCGCCGACATCCTGGGCGACTGGCGCGAGGAGGTCATCCTTTACGACGGCAACGACCCAAGCCGGCTGATGATTTTCACCACCACCATTCCCACCGCTCACCGTATGCCTACCCTCATGCACGACCCGCTGTACCGCCTGGGCGTGGCTGTTCAAAACGTGGCCTACAACCAGCCGCCGCACTTGGGAAGGTACATTGGGAATTAATTAATAATTAATAATTAATAATTAATAATTAATAATTAATAATTAACAATTTTAGCGCCACATGCTACTGTTATTGCTTTTGCTGTGCGCCCTAAGGCTGGGCGCATGTGCACCTAAGGCTTCCATGGCTGTGCATTCAGGTAGCAGAGCGCCTATGTGCTCAGGCGCAGCGCTCGTAAAAGGATAGCGGGAGCTACTCCGTCTCCTCTTACGGGCATGGCGGAGAGGAAGGAAAGCGAATGAATAAATAACTAATAGCTAATCACTAATCACTAATCACTATGTATTGTAAGCACATTCTCCATTTTGCGCTGCTGCTGCTGGCAGCCGGCGCTTTTGCGCAGAGCAACACCGTTGACCTGTCGGGGCAGTGGGAGTTCAAGATTGACCGCGACGACAGGGGCGTTGCCGAAAAATGGTTTGACCGCCCTTTCGATGAGCACATCCACCTGCCGGGTTCTATGCCCGAAAACCTGCTGGGCGACGTCCCCGACCTCGCTACGCGGTGGACGGGCAGCCTTTACGACAGCTCGTTCTACCGCGACCCGCGCTACGAAAAGTACCGCCGGCCGGGCAGCGTCAAGTTCCCGTTTTTCCTTACGCCCGACCGACACTACGTTGGCGTGGCGTGGTACCGGCGGACGGTGAGCGTCCCCAAGAGCTGGGCGGGCAAGCAAATATTTTTGCGGCTGGAGCGCCCGCACATCCTAACCCGCGTTTGGGTGGACGGCAGCGAGGTTGGCTCCGGCAACTCCTTTTGCGTGCCGCACGTGCTCGACCTCAGCCGGTGGCTGAAGCCGGGACGGCAGCACCGCCTCAGCGTTAGCGTGGACAACAGGCTGACCGAGGCTATCAACGTGGGGCAAGATTCGCACAGCGTTACCGACCAAACACAGGGCAACTGGAACGGCATGGTAGGAGCGCTGCAGCTGGAGGCCAAAGACCCCGTTCACTTCGACGATATACAGGTGTACCCCGACCTCGCCGCAAGGCAGGCTATCGTGAGGATTACGCTGAGCCGGGAGGCGTCGGGGAGCGT
This sequence comes from Prevotellaceae bacterium, assembly GCA_031263185.1. GTDB lineage: Bacteria > Bacteroidota > Bacteroidia > Bacteroidales > UBA932 > JAITMY01. Next base: position 3,980 of record JAISGH010000185.1, read on the forward strand.
TACGCTTTCGGCAAGGAGCTTCAACGGCAAGCAGGCGCACGAGGCGCCGGAGGTAACGCAGGCTTTTGGCGCTGCCGGAAAAACCCGCGAGGTGGAAGTCGCGCTGAAGATGGGAGATGGCATGCAAACGTGGGACGAATTTTCGCCTACCCTCTACATGCTGCATGCCGAATTGTCGGTTGGCAAGGCGAGGGACAGCCGGCAGGTGCAGTTTGGCATGCGCGAGGTAAGCATTGAGGGCAAGTACTTTTACGTCAACGGGCGAAAGGTCATGCTGCGGGGAACGGTGGAGAACTGCAACTTTCCGCTTACCGGCTACGCTCCTATGGACGTGGCGGCGTGGGAGCGGGTATTCCGCATCTGCAAAAATCACGGGCTAAACCACATGCGCTTTCACTCCTACTGCCCGCCCGAGGCCGCCTTTGCCGCCGCCGACCTGACGGGCTTCTACCTGCAACCCGAAGGCCCCAGCTGGCCTAACCACGGCTCGTCGCTGGGCGATGGCCGACCCATTGATACCTTTTTGCTCGACGAAACCGTGCGCCTCACCCAAGCGTACGGCAACTACGCCTCGTTCTGCATGTTGTCGAGCGGCAACGAGCCGCGAGGCCGCTGGGTGCCGTGGGTGAGCCGCTTTGTGAATTACTGGAGGAAAAAAGACCCGCGCCGCGTGTACACCGGCGCTTCGGTGGGGCAAAGCTGGGCGTGGCAGCCGGCCAACCAGTACCACGTAAAGGCCGGCGCGCGCGGGCTGGCGTGGGGGCAGCGCCCCGAGACACGCTCCGACTACCGCCTGCGAATAGATACCATACAGCAGCCCTACGTGTCGCACGAAACGGGGCAGTGGTGCGTATTCCCCGATTTTGGCGAGATAAAAAAATACACGGGGGTGAACAAGGCAAAGAACTTTGAGCTCTTCCGCGAAAACTTGGCCGACAACGATATGGCCGACCTGGGGCACGACTTCATGATGGCCTCGGGCAAGCTTCAGGCGCTGTGCTACAAGCACGAGATAGAAAAAACGCTCCGAACGCCCGGATACGCCGGCTTCCAGCTGCTGGCGCTCAACGACTACTCGGGGCAGGGAACGGCGCTGGTGGGCGTGCTCAACGTATTTTTTGACGAAAAGGAGTACATTACGGCCTCCGAATTTCGCAAGTTTTGCAGCAGCACCGTACCCCTGGCTCGCCTCGACAAGCTGGTATTCCGCAGCGCAGACACCCTGAAGGCCGACGTTGAGGTGGCGCACTTTGGCGCCGCCCCTCTGCAAAATGCGCAGGCATCGTGGGCTGTATGCAGCGAGCACGGCGCAACGCTGGCCAGAGGGAAGCTTGCGCGGCAGGATATACCCATAGGCAATTGCATTCCCTGGGGCAGCGTACAGGTTCCCCTGAGCGCCGTCTCGAAAGCCTCCAAGCTGACCTTTAAGGTGAGCATCGACGGCACGGAGTTTGCCAACGACTGGGATTTTTGGGTGTACCCCGACGTTAAGCCTGCATCCGGCGGCGAGCACAGCGTATATATCTGCGAGCAGCTGGACGGGCCGGCGCTGGATACGCTGAGGCAGGGCGGACGGGTGCTGCTGCTGGCTGCCGGCAAGGTGGAGTACGGAAAAGATATTGTGCAGCACCTGCTGCCGGTATTTTGGAATACCTCATGGTTTAAGATGCGCCCGCCGCACACCACCGGAATTTTGGTCAACCCGCGGCACCCGCTCTTTGCCGACTTCCCCACCGACTACCACAGCAACTTGCAGTGGTGGGAGCTGGTGCACCGGGCGCAGGTAATGCAGCTCACCGACTTCCCGAAAGGCTTTCAGCCGCTGGTGCAGTCCATCGACACGTGGTTTTTGAACCGCAAGATAGGCATGCTCTTTGAGGCGAGCGTGGCCGGCGGCAAGCTGGTGGTGTGCAGCATGGACATACAGAGCAACTTGGACGAGCGCATTGTAGCGCGGCAGCTGCGGAGCAGCGTCATCAGCTACATGCAGTCGGGCAAGTTCCGTCCGGCGCATCAGGTTGCCCTCGCCGACGTGCAGAACCTTTTCACCAAGGAAGCCGACCGCATAAAAACCTACACCACCGACGCCCCCGACGAGGTGAAGTTAGGAATTACGAATTAGGAATACATATTTTTTGTCTGCGATAATTATCGAAAAATGCGTACTTGCGCAGAAAAAATATGAATTACATTAGAGTTGCGATAATAGACAAAAAATGTCTATCTTTGCAGTTTCAATGTAAACAACAAATTATGGATACAGTAAAAAATTGGATAGAAAACAGGCAATCATCGGGAAAAAGTTGTTTTAGCTTTTTCGAAACGTTGGAAAATTTTTCGTTGCAAAATCCCGATAGCCTGAAACGAAGCCTGACCCGTTTGGTTAGCAAGCACAGAATATATTCGGTCTGGAAAGGATTTTACGTGATAGTACCTGTTGAATATCAGCCAAAAGGGATTATTCCTGCTGTGTACTATATTGACCAGCTGATGAAATTTTTGGGACGGGATTATTATATTTCTTTGCTCAACGCCGCAGAATTTTATGGCGCTGCCCACCAACGCCCAATGGAATTTAACGTAATGACAACGCCGCCTTCGTTGCGTTCAACCTTGAAAAAGGATATTAAAGTCAATTTCAACAGCAAACCGGCTATTCTTTCACAATATACGGAGCAGCGAAAGACTCCGACAAGCTACATCCGAATTTCTTCACCGGAACTTACGGCTACCGATTTGGTACAGTTTGAAAAAACAATTGGCGGGCTAAATCGCGCCTCGACAGTACTCTATGAACTTGTAGAAAGCTGCAATTTCAGGAAGCTTAAAGCGGATTTTTTTGATTATGTTTCTACGCCTGTAATTCAACGTTTGGGATATTTGCTGGATGAAGTCATTGATTATAAAAAACAAGCCGACGAATTATACTCAAAAACAATAAAATTTGGCTGCTCGTTTCGTACAACGCCATTAAAAAATAGAAAACCTGTTGCCGGCTGCGCGATAAATCATAAATGGAAGGTGATTATTAATGAACAAATTGAGATTGACGAATGGTAATAGAAGCAGCAATCAGCTTTGTGATTGATAATCTGTCGATACAGTCGTGTTTTTTCAGTTTTTGTTGTTTGTACTTCGCGTGTTTTGTGCATTGCCCGTCAGGGCATTCATATCAATAGAACAGAGGAGCAACAAGCCCGCTTTATTGCCCGTAGGGCATTCATCCCTTAGCTATTCATCCCCTCTAACGGGGAAGGCATAAAAATAGCCCATGCATAGGATGGTTGAAGTTTATTTGGGCTTTATTGACAGACACTAATTATCGAAAAATGCGTACTTTTGCAGACAAAATATGAATTTTTAATGAGTAAAAATCGGACATTTATAATGTTGAGGTACAAAATCTCGGTAAAAAAATAAGTAAAAACATCCTTATAGTTAAAAATAAAAATGCTAACAAAAAAAGAAATAAAAGTAAGGATAGCGCAGGGCGAGGGATTAAATGTAGAGTTTAAAGCCGCTGCCGGAACTTTGCCGCGCAATGTGTATGAAACAATTTGCGCCTTTCTCAACAGGAAAGGCGGGTATATTTTTCTTGGCGTGAGAGACAACGGCAAAATAGAAGGCATTAGCGAAAATTTTATTCCTGAAATGCTGAAAACTTTGGCAAACGACATCAACAACACGCAAATTATGATGCCACCTGCCTTCGTTGAAACCAAAGTATTCGACATAGACAACAAAAAAATCATTTGCATTTATGTTCCCGAAAGTTTTCAAGCCCACTCGCATAAAGGATTTTACTACGACCGCCGAATAGAAGGCGATTACAAGCTGACAACGCACCATCTTATTGCAGGTTTATATTTGCGAAAGCAGGATGTTTACAGCGAAAACAGAGTATTTCCACAGCTGGTAATGACAGATTTCGTAGCTGAAGATTTTGATTATGTACGTAACATTGTCGGTGTTTTCGATAAAAAACATTCATGGGTCAGTATGGCTAACGAAGAAATTCTTCGCTCGGCAAAAATGTATCTGCAAGATGAGCAAACAGATAAAAGTGGTTATACGTTGGCTGCTGCTTTGGTATTCGGAAAACCGGAAACCATTGCAAAAGTATGTCCTCAGTACAAAACAGATGCATTGTTCCGGAAAGAGGACGTGCTTCGTTACGACGACCGCGACACCGTAGATTGCAATCTTATACAGGCATACGAGCGGCTTATGAATTTTATTCGCAAATATACGCCCGACCGTTTCTACCTCGAAGGCGATGTCCGCCTGTCAATTCGTGATGTTATTTTCCGTGAAATGATTACAAATATGCTAATTCACAGAGAATTTTACAGCTATTTCCGCGCTACGCTGACCGTTTATAAGGATACGGTTGTGGCCGAAAACGGAAATATACCTTATGTAATGGGGCGCATCACTCCCGAAACTTTGAATCCTCACACTAAGAATCCAACTCTTTTTGCTTTTTTCAAGCAACTTCACTGGGTAGAAGATTTGGGTTCAGGTGTACGGAACATGTACAAATATTGTCCGATTTATGTAAAAGGATCTGTGCCGGTAATGGAAGAAGGCGATATTTTCAAACAAACAATCCGTTACGAAGATGAAAGGCCTCCGGTAAAACAAAATTCCTTAAATACGGAAAAAGTACTTTCTTTGCTACGAGATAATCCGGAAATAACGACTAAAAAAATGGTAGAGGTTACTAATCTTTCTCTTCGGACAATCAAAAATATTATTGCCGAGTTGAAAAATCATGATATTATTGAGAGGCAAG
>JAISGH010000172.1 GCA_031263185.1 Prevotellaceae bacterium
CGTGAATTCGGGGAAAAAACATACACGGCATGTGGGGCAACCCCTACGGGGTTGAGTGCCAGAGGTGTCGACCTCTCCCCCAGCTAAAGCTGGGGGTTATTTACGGAAAACGCCTCCGGCGTTGGGAGCGACCGCCTTTTCACACAGCCTCCAAAGGAGAGGGGAGAGGGGAGAGGGGAGAGGGACACGCTATTCGGCGTCAGCCTCCCCTCTCCGTTGGAGAGGGGCCGGGGGTGAGGTCTCTACGGCTTTTATATCCGTTATAGGTTATTTATTTCTCATCCCTTAACCGGTAGAAATTTCGGGAAAGCGAAAAGCTGAGAAAATGTTAGGCTAAAAAACATTTATACTTTAATCGCTATGCATCCTGAAATCCTTAATAATGATCAAAAACAATTGCTGCCATTGCTGAAATTATTTCGACGAGAGTTTTTATTTAGGGTCTGCTGAAAAACTCAATCTTCTTTGCCAACTTTATTTTGCAACACAAAATAATTTACGCACCAATTTAGGGGCGTCACATTGCCGAAGTCAGGAGATGATAGTAGCGCTTCTTTCCCCTGCTTTCGCTGCTCACCCAATCGGTCGGTACTTCGGCACGAGCGCTTTCATTATCGTCCAGCCAACGAGGTAGGCCACGGCGCAGATGCAAAAAATAACGAAGTAGCCCGCCGGCTTACCTTCAAAGCCAAGGAATTTCATATTTGTTTCGCCTGCAAAAACAAACAGGTTGCCGGCGCCTTTTTGAAGTATCATTGAGCCAATGCCGCCTGCCATGCCGCCAATGCCGGTAATGGTTGCAATAGCAGTTTTAGGAAACATGTCGCCAATGGTGGAAAACAGGTTGGCGCTCCAAGCTTGATGGGCTGCGCAGCCAATAGAAATAAGCAGGACAGGAATCCATGCGGCGTTTCGGCCGAGCGCTGCAAACTGCATCCCGAGCGGCTGAGCCAGCAGCACAAAGAGCGGGAAAAATGCAAATATCAGCATAGCCTTCATGCGCGCAGCGTATGGGTTTTGCCCGCTCCGGTTGATAAAGATAGTTGGCAGCTTTCCTCCAAAAATCGAAAGCACGGTTACAATGGCGTAAAGAGAAAAAATAAGCGCCATTCCAAGCCCCTCGGAGGTTTTTATGCCAAACTGCATGCTCAGGTACGAAGGCGTCCAAAACAGGAAAAACCACCACACGCCATCCGTCATAAACTTACCCACCGCAAAAGCCCACGTTTGCTTAAAGGTAAAGCATTTGAGGAAAGGCATTTTTTCTTCTTTTTCTTTTTTCTTTTCTTTGGTTTGAGCCGCGAGTTCGTGCTTGTCCTGCTCAATATATTCCAGCTCAAGCGCATTTACACGCTTGCTTTTCGCAGGTTTATCGTAAACAAATACCCAGAATGCCATCCAAATAAAGCCAAACACACCGATGATGATAAACGCCATTTCCCACCCGAAAGATTTGGCAAGCGGCGGAATAGACAGGGGGGCAAAAAGCGCCCCGATGGATGCTCCTGCATTGAAAATTGAAGTAGCAAAAGCGCGGTCTTTTTTAGGGAAATATTCTGCCGTAGCTTTAATCGCTGCGGGAAAGTTGCCGGCTTCGCCAAGCGCAAGAACACACCGCGCTACAAGGAAGCACCACATGCTGATGGTAGCTATCAGCACAGCCGCGTCGCCGGTGGCGCTTGCCAGCTGCGCAGCGCTGCTTAGCCCAACGCTTGCCTCTGTAATTAACCCGCAAGCAGCGTGCAGGCAAGCGCCCACGCTCCACACGCCGATTGCCCAAAGAAAGCCTTTTTTGGTGCCCATCCATTCAATAAACCGACCGGCAAAGAGCATGCAAATGGCGTAAACAATCGAAAAAATCGAGGTGATTGTGCCATAATGCGCCTCATTCCAATGAAATTCGGGCTTGATAAATTCGTCCCACGTAAGGGACAGTACTTGCCGGTCTAAGTAGTTGATGGTTGTTGCAAAAAACAGCATAGCGCAAATCACCCATCGGTAGTTAGTCATTTTTTTCATTGCATTACAAAACATTTTAGGCCCTCTAACCAAACCCTACAGGCTGGTATAGACAGGCGGGTTAAACTTATATATCAATCATTACTTACGCACAGCTTTAATAAAGCTAAGCGTTTCCTTACATTTATCGGTAATTTTACGCCAATCTTTGGCAGCAATAACCTCGGCCGGGAAAAGGTTGCTGCCCATGCCGACGCAGGTTACGCCGGCGTCGAACCAGCTTTTCAGGTTTGCCTCCTCGGGCTTCACGCCGCCCGTTACCATCAGCATCGACCACGGCATAGGCGCTTTAAGCCCTTTGACGAAGTTAGGCCCCAGCACATCCCCGGGAAAAACCTTGCACAAGTCGCAGCCCGCCTCCTGCGCCAGCCCAACCTCGGAAACCGAGCCGCAGCCCGGCGTGTAGGGTACTAACCTCCGGTTGCAAACCTTTGCCACCTCAACGTTGAGCAAAGGCCCTACAACGAAGTTGGCGCCCAGCTGCAAGTACAGCGCTGCCGTAGGCGCGTCGATGACAGAACCTACGCCTAAAATCAAATCGGGACATTCTGCCGCTGCATACTTTACCAGCTCCCCAAAAATTTCGTGCGCAAAATCGCCGCGGTTGGTAAATTCAAAGACGCGCACGCCGCCCTCGTAGCAAGCCTTGGCAACTTTTTTTGCCACCTCGGCGTCTTTGTGGTAGAACACCGGCGCCATGCCGGTTGCAGCAATAGCGCCAAGGGTTTGGAGTTTTGTAAATCTTGCCATAAAATAAATATAATTTGGATTGCAGTTGTTAATTAGAGTTTATATTCAATAGATGCTTGCATCGTTCCGTAGGGACGGAATATGGATTAATGATTACGTTGTTCGGCATCTTTCACCCATGTTCCGTCCCTGCGGGACGGGGGAGAGGCGGGAGGGATAATTGGGTTTTCTACCAATATTCCGTCCTTACGGGACGGCGCAAGCATCAATTGAATATAAACTTTATTGATTCTTAATTCTTAATTATTAATTGTTAATTATTAATTGTTAATTACCGAGAGACTCTCCCCGAAGCGTCGCCGCTCATAAGCTTTTCCACTTCGGCTACCGTAACCTGATTGAAATCGCCGTAGATGGTATGCTTGAGGCACGAAGCTGCCACAGCAAAGTTGAGCGCTTTCTGGTCGTCGTTGTCGTAGGACAAAAGGCCGTAGATTAAGCCGCCCATGAACGAATCGCCGCCGCCCACGCGGTCAACGATGTGGGTAATGTCGTACCCGGTTGACCGGTAGAGCTGCTTGCCGTTGAACAGCACTCCCGCCCACGTGTTGTGGTTGGCGTTGATGGAGCCGCGCAGCGTGATGATAACCTTTTTGGCGCGCGGAAATTTCTTCATGAGCTGCTCGCATACCGACTGAAAAGCTGTGGCTTCCACATGGCCTCCGGTTTGGGTTACGTCAAAGCCTTCGGGCTTTATGCCGAATACCGTTTCGGCATCCTCCTCGTTACCCAGAATTACGTCGCAGCCCTCCACCAGCGCGGGCATTACCTCCGAAGCCGCTTTGCCGTACTTCCACAGGTTTTTGCGAAAGTTGAGGTCGGTCGAGACGGTTACGCCCAAGCTGTTGGCCACCTTAATTGCCTCAAGGCAGGCATCGGCAGCGCCCTGCGAGAGGGCAGGCGTAATGCCCGTCCAGTGAAGCCAGCGGGCATCCTTGAGCGCCTCCTGCCAGTCAATCATACCGGGCTTAACGTCGGCAATGGCGGAGTGGGCGCGGTCGTACACCACCTTGCTGGGGCGAGCCACAGCGCCGGTTTCGAGGAAGTAAATGCCCAAGCGCTCGCCGCCGTAAACCATATTTTTTGTGCCTACGCCGTATCGGTGCAGCTCCATTTCGCACGATTTTGCAATATCGTTTTGCGGCAGGCGCGAAACAAACTCTACGTCCAGCCCATAGTTGGCAAGCGATACGGCAACGTTTGCCTCGCCTCCGCCAAAGGTTGCCGTGAACTCCTTTGCCTGACTAAAGCGCAGGTAGCCGGGCGTTGCCAAGCGCAGCATAATCTCTCCAAAGGTTACAATTTTTTTGCTCATTTACTGTTGGAAAATTAGGGGTGGTGAAATTTTGAATTTTGAATTTTGAATTTTGAATGATGCGCAAAGATATAAAAGATTTCAAATTTCAGCTTCATTTAAAATCCAAAATAGCTCTTTGCGTTATTGTACGAAATATTTTCTACCATTTGCTCCAGGAACGGCAGCTCGCTTTCGGGCAGCTCGCCTTTCTCCACATCACGGCCAACGAGGTTACACAAGATGCGGCGGAAGTACTCGTGGCGCGGGTAGCTCAAGAAGCTGCGCGAGTCGGTAAGCATACCCACAAAGCGGCTCAGCAAGCCCAAGAGCGAAAGCGAATTCATCTGCGCCTCCATGCCTACCTTTTGGTCGAGAAACCACCAGCCGGAGCCAAGCTGTATTTTTCCTGCAACGGTGCCGTCCTGAAAGTTTCCTATCATTGTTGCAATCACGTCGTTATCGCGCGGGTTGAGGTTGTACAAAATGGTTTTTGTCAGCTTATTCATGGTATCCAGCCGGTTCAGGAAGCCCGACATGCTTTTGGCTACCGTAAAATCGCCAATGGAATCAAAGCCGGTATCGGGTCCCAGCAGGTTGAACAGGCGGGTGTTGTTGTTGCGCAGCGCCCCGTAGTGAAGCTGCTGTACCCAGCCTTTTTCCCAATCCATTACGGCAAACTCTACCATCATTGCCGATTTGAACTTCAGCGTCTCCTCCGGGCTGAGCTCCTTGCCGCCGTACACCTTGCTGAATATGGCGTCTACCTCGCTCTGCGTGTAGTCGGCAGCGTAAAACTCTTCGATGCCGTGGTCGCTCAGCTTGCAGCCGGCTTCGGCAAAAAAATCGTGCCGCCTGCGCAGGGCGCATACCAAATCGGCGTACCTGCCGATGGCCACGCCCGATACCTGCGCAAGCTGCTCCACGTATGCGCGAAACCCTGCCGGCGACTCCACCGCCATTGCCTTGTCGGGGCGCCACGTGGGCAGCACCTTCACCTCAAAGCCTTCGCTCTTGAGCGCGAGGTGGTGCTCAAGGCTGTCAACGGGGTCGTCTGTGGTGCAAACCACCTTCACGTTGAACTTTTTCATCAGCCCCCGCGCAGAGTACTCGGGCGTACGCAGCTTGGCGGTGCACTCGTCAAAAATTTCCTTTGCCGTGCCGGGATTTAATATTTTCTCCACCCCAAAGGCCGTTTTGAGCTCCAAATGGGTCCAGTGATAAAGAGGATTGCGCATGGTGTAGGGGACGGTTTCGGCCCACTTTTCGAACTTTTCCCAATCGGAGGTATCCTTGCCCGTGCAGAAGCGCTCGTTAACGCCGTTGGTGCGCATGGCGCGCCACTTGTAGTGGTCGCCCTCGAGCCAGATTTGCCCAAGGTTATCAAACTTTCTATCTTTTGCGATAAACTCCGGGTTCAGGTGGCAGTGATAGTCAATTATTGGCATCTTGGCTGCGTGCAGGTGGTAAAGGCGCTCGGCGGTAGCCGTTTCGAGCAAAAAGTTGCTATCTAAAAATTTCTTCATTTGTTCTTGCTTTAATCGTAGTAATTTCTTCAAAACGTGTACGCACACGAACTGCGAAAGTATGATTTTTTTCGCAGAATTGCAAAATATAAAGTTTGGTTTTTGCAGATTATTTTCTTACGTACTAACTATCAAATTGTTAAAAACAAGAAAACGTTCTTTTCGTTAATCGTAAGCGTGGATGATGGGCTACGAATATTTACGCACTCTTAAACCTCTCAAGGGATGAGAAATAAATAACATATAACGGATATAGGTGGTGATGTAAAAAGTATGCTGATGTAATTTTTTTATATATAATGGATTGGAAGTTATCGACGACTTCGCCGCAGGCCAACCGTCCCTCTCTTCCGTGCGTTGCGCCCGTCATTCCGAGCGTGGCGGGGCAATGGAAAGCTATTGCTATTTACATACAATGAAAATTAATTCACTAATTGCAAAATATTTATAGCAGCATACTTTTTGCATCACCACCCTAACCTGAACTCCGTGCTGGGCAGGGTGAACTACTCGCTGCTGAGCCGCTACAACCTTACCGCTACCCTTCGCGCCGACGGCTCGTCGCGCTTCCCAAAAGACAACCACTGGGGATACTTTCCGTCGGTGGGCGTGTCGTGGAATATAGACCGCGAGCCGTTTCTTGAGGGAGCAACATTCCTTAGCGACCTCAAGCTCAGGGGAAGCGCCGGGCAGGTGGGC
>JAISGH010000202.1 GCA_031263185.1 Prevotellaceae bacterium
CACGAAAAACCGATCATACAGCTATCTATTTCTACCAACATTTTGTGCCTAACGGCACAAAAATAGAACGAAAATATTTTTATGTGAATATCACATTCTTGACACCCCACCCTACGGGATGCCGACAACCACCGGAACATTTTCTGTTCTACCGAGCGATTCATTCCTACGGAATGAGCAAAAGCGACAATTTGAAATACACCTCATTTGGAGGAGTTTTTAGGAGTTACCTTATCAAAATTTAGAATTAAAAAAAATGAAACGAATAATTTTTGTATCAGCATTGCTGCTGCTTGCAGGTGCAAGCGCGGCGCAGCCTTCGGGCGGACGACCTTACAGGGCTAACCCCGAGGAACGCCAAAAAATGATGGAGCAAAATCGCGCAAAGCGCAACGCAGAGCTGCGCGAGGCGCTATCGCTCAGCCCCGACGTGGCGAGCAGGGTGGACAGCGTGAACGGCAAGTACGACTTGCAGCAGCAAGAGCTAATGAAGCCCGAAAGCAGAGGTGGCGAGCGCGGGGCAATGCGCACGCAGGCCGAAAATATCCAGAAAGCCCGCGAGGCAGAGGTAAAAAGCCTGCTCACCGAAGAGCAGCGGGTAAAGTACGACAAGTGGCTTGCCGACCGGCGACAGCAGCAGCAGCAGCAGCAGCAGCGCAGGGGTAGAGGCGCCGGATACTAACAAAAGCGTCAAAGAGAAATGGAAAACAAGCATTTGCCGTTTACCGTTCCGGATGGCTACTTTGAGAACCTGACGGAGCGCCTCGTGCAGCGCTGCAGCGAGGACGGCGAGGCTGCACACGTGCAGCATCTCTCTCTGTGGGGCAACATCCGCGCGCAGCTGGCGTTTGCCGCAGGGTTTGCCCTGCTGGCGGGGCTGTCGTACATGGCCGTAAAGTATGCGCCGAGGCTTACGCAGGTAACGGCAGACACGCCGTACGCAACCTTTGGTATCGGTATTCTGGACTTGGAGAGCTACCTGCTGTACGCTTCGGATAGCGACGACGAGAGCTTGGATGACGACGCTATTATGGACTACCTCCTCTGCGATAGCCAAATTCTGATAGCAATGGAAGTTGAAAATTGAAATTGAAATCACACAAATACACAACTAAAAATGAAAAAAACACTTATCCTTTTTGTAGCCTCTGCCGTTGCATTTTCGGCCGTTGCAGAGCATCCCGAGGCAGAAAGAGCAGAAAAAAAAGAACCGCGCGAATGGCTGGTTGCCAATAACGATTCTACCGGAAAGCAGCGCCATGAGCAAGCGCAGGTGCGCAGAAGGCAAGCACAGGAAGGCAGAGCAGATAACGACTCCATAAAACAGCAGCGCCACCAACAGCGCCACGAGCAAATGCAGGCGCGAAAAGTAGGCTACTTCACGGCGCAGCTTGAGCTCACGCCGGACGAGGCAGCGCTCTTTTGGCCTGTTTACAACGAATACTGGAAAAAGCGCGACGTCCTTTTTAACGAGCGAAACAACCTGATGCGTAAGGCCAAGCACGATAAAATGGACGACAAAAAAGCCCTGCAGGTAGCGCAGCGAATGGTCGACTGCCTGCAGGATGACGCTAACCTGACGCGCGAGTACAACGAAAAGTTTGCCAAAGTGCTCCCGCCCCAAAAGCTACTCAAGTACTACACTGCCGAAGAATCTTTCAAGGTAGAGCTGCTGAATGTCTTGCGGAAGCACGGCGAAAGTAAAGAAGTTGAGAAGTGAAGTTGAGAAGTGAAGTTGAAGTTGAGAATTGAAAAAACACATAGCTGTTGTTAAATGCGCAAGTTGGAAGTTGTTTTCAGGTTACGGCATGTATTGCTGATAGCCCCAGGTCTTTTTTTTGCAGGGCTGCTTCAGGCAGCAAGTATTCGCGGAACGCTTATAGACAGCCGCAGCGGTGAGCCGCTGGTGGGGTCGGTGGTGCAGGCGGTGAGCGTTGCCGATACCACAAAGCGGTATTACGCCTCCACCGTTGGCAACGGGTCGTTTGTGGTAGAAAATCTCCCGCCGCAAGCTTACAGGGTCGATTTCAGCTACCTGGGGTACAAAAAGCTATCGCAAACGGTAGCGCTCAAGGATGAAAACAAAAATCTGGGAAGAATTCGCCTGATTTCCGAGTCGATAGACCTCGAAGCGGTGCAGGTTACGGGCAACGCAGCGCGCGCCTCGCAGCGCGGCGACACTACCGAGTTCAACGCCGACGCGTACAAGGTATCGCAGGATGCCGACGTCGAAGACCTGCTCAAGAAGCTGCCGGGCGTTACCGTCGAAAACGGAACGGTGAAAACTCAGGGCGAAGACATTAAGCGCGTGCTGGTGGACGGAAAGCCGTTCTTTGGCGACGACCCCACCATTGCCATCAAAAACCTGCCCGCCGACGCCATCTCCAAGATTGAAGTGTACGACCGCATGAGCGATCAGGCGCAGCTCACGGGCTTTGACGACGGAAACTCCGAGAAGACGCTCAACATCGTTACCAAGGAAGACCGGCGCATGGGGCAGTTTGGCCGGGTGTACGGCGGCGTAGGGCAGGATGTGCAGGAAAAAATCGGCGAGGGCGACGTACGCTACTCGGCGGGCGGGAACGTCAACCTGTTTCGCGGCGACCAGCGCTTCTCAATTATCGGCATGACCAATAACGTCAACCAGCGGCAGTTTGCCGAGGAAGATTTGGTGGGCAGCAGCGGCGGCGGACGGCGCGGCGGAAATTACTTTGGCGGAAACAGCAGCGGCATTGCCAACACTACGGCTCTTGGCCTGAACTATACCAACACATGGGGAAAAAACTTGGAGCTGACGGGCAGCTACTTTCTCAACATCAGCAGCAACGACGCAAACAGCGAAAAATTTCGCCAGTACATTGCAAGCAGGGACTCCATGACCCTCTACAACTCAACTTCCCAATCGGAAACAAACAACTACAACCACAGGCTCAACCTCCGCATGGAGTACAAGCTCAACGAAAACATATCGCTGCTCTACACTCCGAGGCTGAGCTTTCAAGACCGCGACTCGAAGAGCGGCAGCGTTTCGGAAATGGTGGGCTACAACAGCGACAGCTCCGACAACTCGTCGGAGAGCAACGCTTTCAACTTCAGGAACGAGTTGCTCTGGCGGCAAAAGCTCTCAAAGCCGGGGCGGACATTTTCGGCAGAGGTGCGCTACAACATCAACAACAGCAAGAGCGAAAGCAGCCGCGAAAGCAACGCCGCAAGCATTGGCGATACGCTAATTCTCAACCAAATTTCGAATAACCCTACCAACAACTGGTCGGGGAGCGCAAGGGTTATCTACACCGAGCCGGTAGCGACCAACAGCCTTGTGCAGCTCAGCTACGATATTGGCTACTCCTACGGCGAAAGCAACAAAAGGACTTACAACCGTCAGGATTCCGCCGGCTTTTACAGCGTGAACCCCGACCCCGATTCGCTTTACAGCAACATTTACGACAACGGCTACACCACGCAGCGGCTGGGGCTTAGCTACCGCTACCACACCGACAAGCTCAACGCAATGATAGGCGTAACCGGCGAAACCGCCATCCTCGACGGCCACCAAACGCTACCGGTAAAGCCGTCGGTTTACAAGGAGTTCTACCGCGCGCTGCCAAACGCCATGCTGGAGTACAAGTTTACGCGGCAGGATGCCCTGCGCATATTTTACCGGAGCTCCACCAACGCGCCCTCCATTGCGCAGCTGCAGGGCGTACTCGACAATACCGACCCGCTGGCTATCTCCTCCGGCAACCCGAACCTGCAGCAAACGTTCTCGAACAACCTGTTTGCGCGGTACAACCGGACTTCGACCGAGAGCGGGCTGACCTTTTTCTCTATGCTGGGCTTCGCAAACACCAACAACTCCATATCGAATAATTCGATAACAAACTATTCTAAGGATACAATGGTGGTATATTCGCCCATTGGCGATGCGGTAACCCTAAACCCCGGCTCCCAATTTTCTTCGCCAATCAACATTGACGGGAACTGGAGAACATGGGCGCAGGTCAACGTGGGGTTGCCCCTCACCTTTGTAAAGAGCAACCTGAACTTGAGCCTGCGCGGTGGCTACTCCAGCGATCCGGGCCTTGTGAACGGCGTGGAAAACATTGCCAAAACCTACACCCTCAATCAGGGCGTGGTGCTGGGCAGCAACATCAGCGAAAAGCTGGATTTCACCCTGTCGTACAACTTTACCTACAACGACACGAAAAATACGCTGCAAAGCAGCAAGAACAACACCTACTTTCAGCAGGTAGCCTCGGGGAGAGTATCCGCCGAATTTTGGAAAGGAATAGCGCCGCAGCTGGTGGCCAACTATAGCCTGTACAGCGGCCTGTCGCAATCGTACAACCAAGAGTACCTGCGCATCGACGCAAGCATAGGCAAAAAATTCCTGAAGAATAATCAGGGCGAATTAAGGCTAACGGTGTACGACCTGCTCAACCAGAACAGGAGCGTCAACCGCAGCATTACGGCAAGCTACATCGAGGACGCCACATCCAACGTGCTCACCCGCTACTTTTTGGTTACCTTTATCTACCGCCTGAAGGGGCAGGCGCCCCAGCGCACCGAGGGCGACGGCGACGGACGCTTCCGCGACAGGCGCGGACCCGGCGGTCCCGGATTTGGCGGCGGAAGATTTTAAATATAAGGCTACCTTAGTAGCAACAATTTCAAAAACCTTATTGACCTTATTTTTGTAGCCATAAACATCCTCTTTAATAAGGTAATAAGGTTGAAAATCTGTATGGTTATCCTTGAACTATTAAGGTTGCTGCTAAATACAAATAAGGTTTTTACTTAGGCCACTCATAACCGCTATCAACAATATGCAGCAGCACACCGACCATGTATTTCTTCTCGCACATCTTTCGCTTGCATTAATAGCGCCTCAAAAAAAAGGCTAAATCTTTTTTTGAGGCGCTATGAAAATTTCATTTTGAGTCTTTTCCTCCTCTCTCCCACCGTCTCTCCTGCGAAAGTTTGAAACCTCATTTTTACCTGATTTACCTAACAAAATAACCTCAGTAGCAATGAATTAATACGCATATCAACAACCTCGTTACCTCATTAAAACGATGAAATGGGCACAAAAAAAATGAGGTAATAAGGTTTGGATATATTATGTAGCTAATATGCTACTGAAGTAGTTTTGTTAGAGAGAGAGAGTCTCCAAAGGAGAGGGGAGTCGGTACACGCGGGTAGCTGCTGCGGCGCTGCTCCCCTCTCCTTTGGAGAGGGGCCGGGGGTGAGGTCTTTACGACGAGCGGGTGTCACTCCCGTCAAGTCCTGCAGGGAACGACACAATGAAAGTGTCACCCCTGCAGGGTTTTGTAGAGACACGCGGATGTTCCTAACCGTATGCTGAAGCATACGGATTAAAACGGCTAATAAATCACTAAAAAAACATGAAAAACAACAACGTACTAATTTATGCCGCTGCCCTTGCGCTGCTTGCTTTTGCGGCGTGTAGCAGCGAAGTTAAGGAAAATAACGCTAACGGCGAACTTATCAGCGAGGAAGAGTTGGAGTTCTCGGAGATAGCCATCAGGTTTACCAAATCCGGCGCAAAGGTGGAGGCTACGCTTTGGGTAGGAAAAAGTACCGAAGTAATAAGAAACATCAACATGCCGGCGCTGGTTTTGGAGGCGGGAAAACCTTACGGCTACAGCCTGACAATGCTCGATGGCGGCATGTCCGGCGTGCTCGACGAAACGCAGTGTAGCTACTACTGCTTCTGCTCCAACTGAGAAATGCGCTCTAACAATTTTGCCATCTCAGCATCTTTTTCGACAAGGGTTTTTCGTTCGGCGGCAAGTGCTTCTCGTTCGGCGGCAATAACTTCGTTTTTTTCGGCAATTACTTTTTCCTGCTCCAGGATGATGGCGCGCTGCTTCCCAAAATACGCTTCAATCGTTCGGTTGGCTTCAACCTCAATGTCCAGCGCTTTCCGCTCATCGGGATCGGTACCTATGTGGTGCAGAATGTCGGCCATCACCTTCACATCGGCATCGTCCGGATCCTGCTGGTACACTTTCACCGCCTCGGTATCTCCCACAAAGTTGGCCTGCTCAAATATGCTTAGCAGCTTGTCTAACCGGGTTTGGTAGCGCCCGGTTATCCGCTTAACCTGCACTACGTAGCAGTCGTGCGTGAGCTTCTCAATAAAGGGGCTTCGCGCCTTTAGGAGTACGTTGTTGACCCTGTCCTCGTACACCCGACCTACCTTCACGCACGCCGTTGGAACTTCCGGCAGTTTAGTTCCCAAAATGTAGATGGTGGTGATGGGAAGCGCTACTTTTTCCTCGCTCTCCGGTTTTTTGTACTGCTCCCCCAGGTAGCTGCGAAACCGCATCAGGTCAACCTCGTCGTGGGCTTTTTGCACCTCTATCAGCACCTTGCTTTGCTCACCGGTAGCCGTGACAATGGTGGCCATGAAATCAAGGCGAAAAATGGTCAGCAGAGTCTCCTCCTCCGCGTCTGCCTCCTTGCTCTGCTTTCTTTTTTGGTAGTAGGTGAACTCCTGCGGCAGCATTTCTACAGACGCGATTTCCTGGTTTAGCAGCGTACCGATGAAAAAGCGAGCTACCCTTTCGTTCTCCATCAACCGCTTGAACACCGTATCGTAAATGGGGTTGGCTATAATCATCATAATGCAAGTAATAATAATAGCTGCAATAGTAAATATAGGGCGATCCGACGCATCATTCGCCGATAACTTTATTGCGAATTTCTTCGGCTACGCTGTGAATTTGCTGCGCTTTGGGTATGTCAATCGTTTTGTCTACGCTGCTATACTCGCTGATAATGGGCGCGAGCAGCGTTAGCAGGGCTGCAATTTCCGGGGAGTCCGAATTTTTTTCGATAATACCTTTGAGCGTTTCGAGCGATTGCTTTTGGTTGGCCACGATTTGCAGCAGGTCGCCGGGGTTGCTGCTGGTGGTGGTAACGTATGTGGCAACGTATAGCCCTTCTACCCACATGCCAGTGAGCACCTGTACGGAGATGTTGTCTTTGCCGTTGTTTTGCAAAAACGAGTAGGTTTCGTCAAACGACCGCGTAATGATGCTGATGAGCGTATCTTTATTTTCGATGTTGCGCTCCACATTGTACGCCAAATCCACGTTGTAGTTGGCGGATACGTGCAGCTCGTCCGAAAGTTTTTTGAGCGCTTTGAGGTAGTCCATCGTTTCCTGCTTCATGTTGTAGGTGGTTACGTAGGCCAGGTCGGCGCTGTAAATGCCAAGGTTGAGGGCCTTGTCCGATTCGGTAAGGTAGCTTTCTACCTTGCCGGTGGGGTTGGTAATTTCGATGATGTAGGCTGCCCCCGACCGGTTGATGAGGTTCATCACCTCGTAGGCGGTGGGGATGGGGTATTTTACTACATTTTCTCCTGTTTGCTCGGTGGCGAGCTGAATTTTTTTGCCTGGCTGGTTTCCACATGCGGCTACCATCAGTACGCCTGCAAGCAGCATTGCTGCGTTGGCTGGTCTTCTTTTTGCTTTCATAATTGCTACGGTATTTTTGATGTTTAATACTCCAACCACGCTACGCTACGTAATTAATTTTTTTATCTAATTTTTCATCAAAAAAAGGCTATGGCAGAATAAATAGCTGGCAGGCGGTTGATTTTTTGCTCCTCAACAAGGACTTGAACCTTGGACCCCATGATTAACAGTCATGTGCTCTAACCAACTGAGCTATTGAGGAATATGCTTATATGTTGTGGTTAACAACGCAGGCAAAGGTAGCGTAGTTTTTTGAATTATGCAATACCTCGACAGTTTTTTTGCGAAAAAAAGCGAATTTTGTGGAGAAAACAAGGGATTATTTTGTGGACATGCGCATTTCTTTCAATAAAAAAATGTAAATTTGCAGCCTCAAAAAATGCGCTGTCGGTTTACTTATGCTGCTGCATGTAGCAGCTAAGCTGCTGTAATCATGGCGCTATCGTTGAGTTTGGCGCTATCGTTGAATTTGAAGTATGTAATGTTTAATTTGTAATCTAAAATCATTAAAACCCAAAGCAATGCAAGGAAAAGGAGCAATTAGATTTTTGGCCATTGTGCTCGGACTGGTATGTTTGTTCGAGCTGTCGTTTACGCTTGTAACCTATCGAATAGGGAAAAAAGCCGAAACCTACGCCACCGACGAAAACGGAAACTTTAGCGCAGCTAAAGAAGCGGCCTACCTCGACTCTATGTCGGCCGAGGTGGTGTACAACATTGGCGTGGCCAAGTTTACCTACAAGGAGTGCAAGGAAAAGGAGATTAACCTTGGCCTCGACCTTAAAGGTGGAATGAACGTCATGCTGGAAATATCCGTTCCGGATATTATACGCGCCATGTCGGGCAACAGCAGCGACGAAACCTTTAATAAGGTGATGGAGCAGGCTCAAAAAAATCAGGTAACGGGCGAGGCCGATTTTGTTGCGCTTTTTGCAAAAACATTCAAGGATGTAGCGCCCGAAGACAAGCTTAGCCGCATATTCGGCACCTACGAGCTGCGCAGCAAAATCAACGCCGGCACCAGCGACGACGAAGTCATAAAGGTTATTCGCAGCCAAACGGAGGCCGCCATGTCCAACTCCTTCAACGTGCTGCGCAGCCGTATTGACCGCTTCGGCGTAACGCAGCCCAACTTGCAGCGCCTGGGCAACAGCGGGCGTATTCTGGTAGAGCTGCCCGGCGTAAAAGACCCCGACCGCGTACGAAAGCTGCTGCAAGGTACGGCTAACCTTGAGTTTTGGGAAACTTACGAGAACACCGAACTTTTTACAGGGCTTAACGAGGCTAACAAAAAAATTAAGGAGTACGTGGAGGCGCAGGGTTTCAGCGACAGCGCCGCTACGGTGATAAAAGAGGATACCGTTGGCAAGCCGGAAGGCGACGCCGTGAGCGACTTGCTTTCGCAAATGGAGGGCGGCGCCGACTCTACCGCTGCCGCCTCTGAGGAGGTTGATTTTGCCAAGAATAATCCGCTGTTTTACGTGCTTTCGCCTTCGCTCGACCAGCGGGGCGCAGCTGCTTCGGGTGCGCGTGTAGGTATTGCGCACTACCGCGATACGAGCAAAATCCGTCGCTGGATGGAGCTTATGCAGGTGAGGTCGCTCTTTCCGCGCGATGTACGCTTTATGTGGTCTATCAAGCCTATTGACAAGGGCGGCACTTACTACGAGCTGGTGGCTATAAAGGCCAACACGCGCGACGGCAGCGCGCCTCTCGACGGAGGCGTGGTGATGAGCGCGCAGAAGCAGTTTAGCGGCACCAGCGCCTACGCCGATGTTTCGATGTCGATGAACAGCGAGGGCGCCAAAGTGTGGGCGCGCCTCACCGCCGACAACATTGGCAAGTGTATTGCCATTGTGCTCGACGGATACGTTTACTCTTACCCTCGCGTGAGCAACGCTATAACAGGCGGTACTTCGTCCATCACGGGTAACTTCTCGCCCGAAGAGGCCGACGACTTGGCCAACGTGCTCGAATCCGGCAAGCTGCCCACGCCGGCGCGCATCATTCAGGAGGCTGTGGTTGGCCCCTCGCTGGGGCAGGAGTCTATTGATGCGGGGCTGTTCTCGTTTGTGGTAGCGTTTATCATGGTGCTTGCGTACATGGTGCTGTTCTACAACACCGGCGGATGGGTGGCAAATATTGCGCTTTTGGCAAACGTATTCTTGCTTTTTGGCGTGCTGGCTTCGCTTCGCGCCGTGCTCACCTTGCCCGGTATTGCCGGTATTGTGCTTACCATGGGTATGGCCATTGATGCCAACGTGATTATTTACGAGCGTATAAAGGAGGAGATGCGAGCGGGCAAGGGGCTGCGGCTGGCTATTGCCGATGGCTACAAAAATGCCTACTCTGCCATTATCGACGGCAATGTTACTACTATCATTACGGGTATTATGCTGTTTTTGTTCGGGTCGGGGCCTGTGCAGGGTTTTGCAACAACGCTTGTTATTGGTATCCTTACCTCCATGTTTAGCGCCATTTTCATATCGAGGCTTATCTTTTTGGCGCTTTTGGACAGGAATAAAAATATAAAGTTCGACAACAAGTTTTCGCGCGATTTTCTTCAGAATTTGCACATTGACTTCATCGGTATTCGCAAGTACGGCTATACAGCTTCGCTGGTTATTGTGGCGCTTGGCTTGCTGTCGCTGGGAGTGCGCGGGCTTAGCTACGGCGTTGACTTTGCCGGCGGGCGTACCTACGTGGTGCGCTTCGACCAAAAGGTTTCGTCCGAGGATGCTCGCGCTGCTGTGCGCAATCAGATTGAAGATGCCAAAGGCGCCTCCTCGGTGGAGGTCAAAACGTATGGTCAGGCCAGTACGCACCTCAAGATTACTACCGATTACCTCATTGCCGACCAGTCGTCGGTGGCCGACAGCATGGTAGAGGTGATGCTCTACAACGCTATGGCGCCGCTGTACTCGGTACCTATTACCTACGCTGAATTTATTTCTACGCTCGAAAATCCGAATGGCATTATCAGCTCCGAAAAGGTAGGGCCTACCGTAGCCGACGACATCAAGCGCGACGCTGTTATTGCCGTTATTTTGGCGGTGATTGCCATGTTTCTTTACATTGCGGTTCGCTTCCGCAAGTGGGAGTGGGGCATGGGCGCTGCCGTGTCGCAGGCGCACGACGCGGCGGTGGTTATCTTCCTGTTCTCCGCCATTTCGGGTATTGTTCCGTTCACAATGGACATCGACCAGTCGTTTATTGCGGCGCTGCTTACCATTGTGGGGTATTCTATCAACGATACGGTGATTATTTTTGACCGTATTCGCGAAAATATCGGTAATCACCCCAAGCTCGATTTGCGCATAAACATCAACAACGCTATTAATGCCTGCATGGCGCGTACTTTCAACACGTCGTTCTCGACCATGCTGGTGCTGCTTTTGATATTCCTGTTTGGCGGAGAATCAATTCAGGGTTTTGCCTTTGCGCTCCTGGTAGGCGTGCTGTTTGGTACTTACTCGTCTATGTTCATTGCGGCACCGCTGGCGTATGAGGTGCTGAAGAATAAGCAAAAATAGCATGTACGTGCAGCCGTAAGGTTTTGCAGAAAAAAAACAGGCAAAAGAGCCGTCCTCTCAATCGTTGAAGGCGGCTCTTTTTCTGTTTTCCGCAGTCCTGTTTTCGCTTCAGCGCGTTTTGGGGCTTGACGTATCGCAGATTTTTTACGTCAAAGGCTTACTCGCTGAAGTAAGTCCTGTTTACCCTTGCGGAAATGCGGGTGAAAATTTCGTAGGGAATAGTGTTGAGCTTTTCGGCAAGCGAGGCTACGCCGGGATTTTCGCCAAAGACGGTAACCTCGTCGCCTTCGCGCACCTCAATACCGGTAACATCCACCATGCACAAGTCCATGCAAATGTTGCCAATGAAAGGCGCCTGCTTGCCGTTGACCAGAACGCTGCCCGCGCCGTTACCCAGCAGCCGGTTAAGCCCGTCGGCGTAGCCAACGGGAATGACGGCAATGGTCTTATCTTCGTCTGCCCGCCCTTTTCTTCCGTAACCTACCGTATCGCCTGCCGGTACGCGCTTTACCTGCACAACGGTGCTCTTGAGCGCGCTCACGGTGCGCATGCTGCCGGGCTTGGTAGCGCTGACGCCGTAAAGCGAAATCCCCAGCCGCACCATGTCGAGCTGCGCCTCCGGAAAGCGCTCCACGCCTGCCGAGTTTGCCAGGTGGCGCAGCGTTTTGTAGCCCAGCTCGCTCTCTACTCTCTTGCTCATTGCGTCAAACAGCGCAATTTGCGCACGGGTAAAATCGTCGTGCTGCGGCTCGTCGGCAGCGGCAAGGTGCGAAAAAATGCTTGCCACCTTGAGGTTGCGGAAGCGGGACAGGCAGCTCAGCAGCTCCTCCAGCTCATTCTCCGCAAAGCCTAAGCGGTACATTCCCGTGTCCAGCTTAACGTGGATGCTGCACAAGCCCTCGCCGGAGCGTAGCGCCGCCTCGCTGTAGCGCTGCAGCATTTGCAGGCTGTAAATTTCGGGTTCGAGGCGGTAGTCCAGCATTTGCTCAAACGTGCCCGGCTCGGGGTTTAGCACAAGTATTGGCATGGTAATTCCTGCACGGCGCAGCTGCACTCCCTCGTCGGCAAAGGCAACGCCCAGGTAGCTCACGCGCTGGTGCTGCAGCAGCCGCGCCACCTCGCTCAGCCCCATGCCGTAAGCGTTGGCCTTGACCATGGCAAGCGTTTTTACTCCCTTTTTTAGCTTAGCTCGCAGCGCGTTGAGGTTATCGGTGAGGGCAGTGAGGTTTACCTCCAGCGTGGTGAGGTGCGTTTTTTGCTCCAGCTGGCGCGAAATTTGCTCAAGCAAAAAGCTGCGGCTACCCTTGATAAGAATAGCCTCGTCCCTGAACGTGTTGCGGTCGAACTGCCGCAAAAAGTGCCCGGTGGACGAAAAGTGTGCAACCTCGCAGGTAAACTTGCTCAGGTGCTTTCCTACCTGCGCGCCAATGGCAATGAGGCGCGACACGCCGTGCTCGCGCAGCAGCTCCGCCACTTCGCCGTAGAGCCGCCAGCCCTCTTTGCCGCTTTGCTCAATGTCGGAGAGGATAACCGTGCGGCGGCGGTGCTTGCTGAAGCTCGACAAAAAATCCAGCGCTATGCGCAGCGAAGCCACGTCGGCGTTGTAGGCGTCGTTGATGATGGTGCAGCCGTTGACGCCTTCGTGCAGGTCGAGGCGCATGGCGATGGGCGAGAGGTGCGCCACGTTGCCCGCCACGTTCTCCTCGTTGATGTGCAGCGACGGGAACAGCTGCGCAAGAAGCATACAGGCTGTAAAGCTGTGCAGCGCGTTCTCTGTTGAGGCGGCATCGGTAAACGGAATGTTGAGCAAAAAGCGCTTCTGCGAGGCCGTAACCTCCACCGTGACGTTGGTAGCCGTGTCGCTTTTTTCGGTAGAAATAACGCGCACATCGGCGGCAGAGGAAGCGCCCCAGCAGTAGCGCCGCTTTTGCGCAAGCGGCGCTGTAGCGCAAATGGCGGTGTGCACCTCGTACTGGTCGGCGCAGTAAGCAACAGCTTCGGCGTTGGCGCACAGGCGCAGCTTCTCGCGCAGCTTTTGCTCGCGCGTGGCAAATCCCTCCTGATGCGCCTCGCCGAGGTTGGTAAATACCACCACGTCGGGGCGAAGGATGTCTTCCAAGCGCTCCATCTCGCCCGGCTGCGAAATGCCCGCCTCAAAAATTCCCAACTCCGACTCCTCGCCCATGCGCCACGCCGAGAGCGGTACGCCCACCTGCGAGTTGTAGCTCTTGGGGCTACGCGCCAGCCTCAGCTGCGTGGAGAGCAGCTGCGCAATCCACTCCTTTACGATTGTTTTTCCGTTGCTGCCGGCCACCGCTACTACCGGGTAGGTATGCCGCCGGCGGTGGTGAGCTGCCAGCGCCTGCAGCGCGCGGAGCGTGTCGGGAACGGCAATGAACGAAGCCTGCGGGTAGCGGCTCGCGTTGACTTCTTCGCTCACCACAAAGGCGCGTACGCCGCGCTCGTAGAGGTCGCCAAGGTAGAGGTGGCCGTTGTGCCGCTCGCCGGCAATGGCAAAAAACAGCGCTTTGTCGGGGTAAAATGTGCTGCGGCTGTCCGTAGCAATATCCGTAACAACGGCAGCGCCTTTTCCCGTAAGCGCACCGTTCATAATTTCGGCAACCGCCGAGAGGGTATAGGGCATCAATGTTCTCTTATTTTTTTCCTGTAAAGGTAGCGACAATATTTAGATTGATGAAATTACAATAACGAGGGCTAAATCTTTTTTTGAGGTGCTATGAAAATTTCATTTTGAGTCTTTCCCTCCCTCATTCTTACGAAAGTTTAAAACCTCATTCTCACCTAATCTATCTAATAAAACAACCTCAGTAGCAATGAATTAATACGCATATCAACAACCCCATTACCTTATTAAAACGATGAAATGGGTACGAAAAAAATGAGGTAATGAGTCGTCTCCCATTAACCTTTGGTCAATGCCAAAAGAGAAATAACGGCAAGCGTTGAGCTGCTACGCAGCTCGGGGAGGATGCCGTAGGCATCTAATGTGGACAACCCCGTGCAAGCGCAGCGCAGCACAGGGTAAATGACGACACCCGCGATAGCAGAGCTGCGTAGCAGCTCAACTATCACAGCAGGCAAACAAAGCGGTTCGCTGTAGAGACGGGGCGCGCCCCGTCTCCTACGCAGGTGGGAGATTAGG
>JAISGH010000040.1 GCA_031263185.1 Prevotellaceae bacterium
TTCCGTAAAACTTGCTGCTTTTCAAAAAAGTTGTTTAACCATTTGAAAGCTTTCAATCTCGCTTTCTTTTACATCAATTTCGGCTTTGTCTGAGTTAGCATACTTTGGAGAACACCTCCTCTTTTTCTTCCCACTCCGGTTTTTTCTTTCGCTCCACAGTCCAAGGTTGTACCCTTTCGCTGTATGGCGTTATTTCGAATTTGAAATTTTTATTTTTGGTTTGTTCTTCGCTTGTTTGCTTTACCGATTTGATTTTCAGAATTTCCACCCACTTGTCTTCTTCAACGCTTTCATCCTTCAAATCCTTGCGGCTGCTTTTGAAACCACGCCGTTGATTCATCATATAAATAACGCGAGCCAACTCTGCAAATGACAATTTTTCGGAAAGTCCCTTCTTGCGCAAATAGTACACAATCCAATCTTCCGGCAGGCTTATTTCGCCTTTTTTATTTTCAGCGCCCAATAATTCTTTTGCTTCATCTATAGTTTCTTGTGAAAATGGCAGAAAATCGCTGATTTTAAACTTGAAATCTTCGCCGTTACGAATTTTTTCTTTAAAATTCTCAGGAAAATTATCCGGTAGCCAGCCTAAAATTTTCAGAACCTTGATTAGCCGCGTTCTGCGCAAAATATAGCGTTGCTTTAAGCGCCGGGCGCCACGCTTCATACGCCTTGTGGCTGTTTTTGAAAGCCCAACTCCTTTTGAAAAGCTATCGACAGGATTCTCCTTAATCGCTTTCCCTGTTTTGGAAGAAACAAAGCCGTCCATTGGAATAATTCTGCTTCCAACCCATTCAATATTACCCTCTTTGCCAAAATCGGCAATGCTTTCGGGAACGGTTATCAACGCCGCACCAATAGAGTTTGTCCCTAAATCAAGTCCTATAATTTTTTTCATTTTCTGTGATTTTTCTAAAAAATACATCCGACAAATATACATGAAATAATTGATACTGCGCACATGCAATAAAATTATCTCAAAAAATTATCGAAGAAAATTGAAAATGTTTTGGTAATTCGTCAGAAAGTTGTATCTTTGCTGTCACTGATTTTGAGTAATTCACAATAAGGATTATTCCGTAGTGAGAATTCTTCTCAAGAGTTTACCCTTGTGCTTCAACAAGGGATTTTTTTTATCCCGTTGTGAAATCATTTACGGAAGATACAAACCGAAAGCATTGTTTACCCTACTTTTTTACAAAAAAAACACCATTTCGATGCCAAAGAATTTGACGAATTCTATTTTCAGGGCAAAAAATGGATTGCCGAGCAGAAAAAGCAGCGCGATATGCTTTTTGAACATACCCGGCAGGTTTCACGCCACTTACGACAATGCAATGTCGGCATTACAGAATAGCTCAAACTTCAACATCCAAACCACGCTATGTCTTCAAATGATTGGAAAAATCGGCTCGGGGTGGTGTACTCCACCAACCCTGACTTTGGCTACGAAGAGCAGCAGAACGCCGCCGCTACTACCCTGCCGCCACAGCAACAAAACCTGCGCGTGCAGCTCGACCGCAAGCAGCGCGGCGGAAAGCAGGTTACGCTTGTTACCGGATTTGCTGGCAGCGCAGGCGACTTGGAGGAGCTGGGCAGAATACTCAAGAAAGGATGCGGCGTGGGTGGTGCCGCCAAAAATGGCGAAATAATCGTTCAGGGCGACCACCGCGACAAAGTTATGTGCCTGCTAACGGAAGCCGGATACAGGGCAAAAAAGGCCGGAGGATGAAGTCCGGCAGCTACGCCTCCGGCAGCTCTTAACCTCCGCGCTACAAAATCGCCAGATTTTTTCCGCAGGCCAGCAGCAGCAAAATAGCGCCGCCAACCACAATACGGTACCACCCAAAAACTTTAAATCCGTAGCGCGTGAGGAAGCTGATGAAAAACCTGATGGCCAACATGCCTACCACAAACGCCACAACATTGCCAACGCCCATCAGCACAAGGTTTTCCCTAATATTTTCTTCGGCAAAGAGCACCTTGTAATCCTTGAGCAGCTTGTAGGCCGAAGCCGCAAACATGGTGGGGACGGCAAGAAAAAAAGAAAATTCGGCAGCCGTCTTCCGGCTCAAGCCGGTGGCCATGCCGCCTACAATGCTCGCGGCAGAGCGCGATACGCCGGGTATCATAGCTATGCACTGCGCAAGCCCAATTTTGAGCGCCCTCCGGCTATCAATGCGCTGCTCTTTGTCTGGATTGGCAAACCACCGGTCAACAAAAAGCATAGCCACGCCTCCAAGCACCAGCATGATGGCCACTACCAGCACGCTCTCGAGCAGCATGTCAACGTAATCGCCAAGGAGAAAGCCAATGACAGCGGCGGGAAGAAAGGCAACGAAAAGCGTAGCGTAAAAATCTAAAGACTGAAAAAAACGCTTCCAGTACAAAATAAGCACCGAAAGGATAGCCCCCAGCTGAATGTTGACCGTAAACGCTTTGACAAGCGGAGAGCTCTCAATGCCCAGCAAATGCTGCGTAAGTATCATGTGGCCGGTGGACGAAACGGGCAAAAACTCCGTTAGCCCCTCTACAATGGCTACAATAATGGCTTGTAAAATGCTCATTGAATTTTAAAATTTCGATTTTTTTTAAATGCTTAGCTCAAGCCTTGAGGTTGCTATCCCTTGCCGGCCGCTTCATGATGGCGTAAATTTCGAACGCAAAGCCAAAAATGACAATAATTGGCGCAAGCGTAATGCGGCGGAAGCTGTAAAGCTCATCGGCGTTGAACACCTGTGGGTCGGGCGATTTGCCGCCGCTCATGAGCACAAAGCCTACCACTATGATGGCAAAGCCTGCGAGCATCAGCTTGTAGTTTTGCAGGCTAAGGGTAAAGCCTGCGCCGGATTTATCGGTTTTGGCAGCAGCAGCGGATTTTGTCGGCGCCTTTTTGGATTGTTGTTTTAACATGCTATAATGATTTTACCATTTGGTTGATTCACCTTTTTCTCTATCTATTTTCTCTATCTATTTGATTTTTTATATGCTTCAATAGTACAGATCATCTGTTTTCATATCCAAGAATTTACTTACGGCCAGGTATGTCGAAACAGCGCCTACTATCACGCCAACAATGAGCAGGCAGAGGAACAAAATACCTATGACCTCTACCGTAACCAGCTGCACCATTTCGTGCCTCACCTCGTTGCGAACAAGGTAAAACAAGCCCCACAGCAGCAGCATGGCCACTATTGCCGATATCAGGCCGTGCAGCGCGCTCTTAACCATAAAAGGGCGGGTAATAAACGCCCTCGTAGCGCCTACCAGCTTCATGGTATTTATCAAAAAACGCCGCGAGTAAATGGAAAGGCGTATGGTGTTGTTGATTTGCGCAAACGAAACAAAAAAGAGCAACCCGCTGAAAAGGAGTAGCATGGCGCTTATCTTGTTGATGTTGTCGTTCACCACGTTAATGAGCGATTTCTGGTAGGATACTTCCTTTACCTGCCTAAACTCCTTGAGGTCTTTCTCAATGACGCGAATGCTGTCGCTGTTGGCGTAGCGGTAGCGTAGCTTGGCCTCAATGGATACGGGCAGCGGATTGTAGCCCAAGAAGTCCACAAAATCCTCTCCCAGCATTTCGCGCAGCTCGTGCTCGGCATCTTCCTTGGATATAAACTTGGTTTCGCGCACGTAGGGCGATACGTCAAGCTGCTTGCGCACCCAGGCAATGTCTGCTTCGGTGGCGTTTTCCTGCAGCACCACCGAAAACCCAATATTCTCTCTAACGTAGCGCGACAGCCTGTTGGCGTTGAGCAACAGCACCCCCATAACGCCCAGCAGCAGCAGCACCAGCGACATGCTTACTACCGTAGAAACATACGAGTTGCGCAGCCGGCGCGATGTGTATGGGTTACTCTTTGAGGCTCCTGCCATGGCAAAAAATCTGATTTTTGGTACTG
The DNA here is from genome assembly GCA_031263185.1 of Prevotellaceae bacterium. Classification (GTDB taxonomy): domain Bacteria; phylum Bacteroidota; class Bacteroidia; order Bacteroidales; family UBA932; genus JAITMY01. Next base: position 3,906 of record JAISGH010000040.1, read on the forward strand.
TTGTTTACGCTCCAACCGAGCAATACATTCCTGCAATTTTGTTATTTCTGAATCTTTTTCTCTCAGTTCTCTCAGCGGCTAACCATTTTATTTACGCCGTAAAAGTAGCTGTTTTTTACAAGAAAAGCAAGCATATCTTTTTTGGGGCTAAATCTTTTTTTGGATGGTGTCCATGTTCGGATGGTGTCCATGCTTTATTGTTTCAAGCTTCTCATCTTTTTAAATAACTGAAAATCAAGTGGTAGTTTTTCGAAAAAAAAGTGGTGATAATTTGGATATAAATTTACGCTGCTGACCGACAAAAAAATCTGATTGACTGCCCAAAAGAAGGCTATCGGTTAAGAGTCGCCCGAAAAGTTGTAGCTTTGTACTTGCAAGCACAAATTTTACAACGATGGGCAAAGATAGCACAAAAAATTTAGTCGGCCAGCCGATATTCAAACAAATAGCCTAGGACGCATAGCAGCAGGACATACGGGACATCCGTTTTCATAAAATTCACCCGTGGTTGGCAGGCAATGAAAAAAATGATTATCTTTGCCGTTAAATTTCTTTTGCTGTGCAAAAAATGTTGCAGGCAGGCTATGCAGAGCGGGCTGCTGCATGGCGGCGTAAAAAATTTTTGGGTGTTACAAGTGAATTTAAAACAAAAAGGATAAACAAAATGAAAAGAAACTTCTTAGCGTTGTCGTTTTTTTTAGTAGCTTCGCTTGCCGTGTCCGGCAAAGCGTACCGCTACGATACCGTACCGAATGACCCCTACAAGGCGCGTATTTACACGCTCGACAACGGGTTAAAGGTTTACCTCACCGCGTACGCCGACGAGCCGCGGGTGCAAACTTTCATCGCCGTGCGCGTGGGCGGAAAAAATGACCCGCCCGAAACCACAGGCTTGTCACACTACCTTGAGCACATTCTCTTTAAGGGGACGTCGAGCTTTGGCACGTCGGACTACGCCAAGGAGAAGCCGCTGCTCGACGATATTGAGCGCCGCTACGAGGTGTACCGCACCACCACCGACGAGCTGCAGCGTAAGGTAATCTACCGTCAGATAGACAGCGTGTCGGGCTTGGCGGCGCAGTACGCCATTGCCAACGAGTACGACAAGCTCATGTCGGCCATTGGCGCAAGCGGCACCAACGCTTTCACCTCGAACGACGCTACGGTTTATCAGGAAAATATCCCCGCAAACCAAATTGAGAATTGGGCAAAAATTCAGGTTGAGCGGTTTACCAACCCCGTAATCCGGCTGTTTCACACGGAACTCGAGACGGTGTACGAAGAGAAAAACCGCTCGCTCACCAACGACGCCCGCAAGGTATACGAAACCATGCTTGCCGGGCTTTTCCCGCACCACCCCTACGGAACGCAGACCGTTCTGGGAACGCAGGAGCACCTGAAAAATCCGTCTATCACCAACATCAAGCAGCACCTCGAAAAGTACTACGTGCCCAACAACATGGCCGTCTGCATGTCGGGCGATTTTGACTGCGATACGGCTATCGCCATCGTCGACCGCTACTTTGGAGCGCTGAAGCCGAGGGAGGTGGAGCCGCTGCAAGCGCCGGAAGAAAGCATGATTATGCCCATGAAGGAGAAAACGGTTTACGGCCCGGAGGCCGAGAGCGTTGCCATTGGCTTTCGCTTTGCAGGGGCAGCCAGCGAGGATGCCGACATGCTCATGCTGCTGGATATGGTGCTCATGAACGGCCATGCAGGGCTGATAGATTTGAACATTGCGCAGGAGCAAAAGCTGCTCCGCGCTTCGAGTCAGGTTATAAACCTCACCGACTATCAGGCGTTGCTACTACAGGGTACACCCAAGCAGGGGCAAACGCTGGACGACGCAAAAAACTTGCTCTTTGAGCAGCTGGAAAAGCTCAAAAACGGCGAGTTTGAGGATTGGCTGCTAAACGCTGTAATTACCGATTTCAGGCTTTCTACCATTCAGCGAATGGAGAGCAACGCCGGGCGCGCAATGCTGTTTGTATCCTCATTCACGGATGGCGTAGCGTGGAAGGACAGGGTAGAAAGGATTGACCGGATGGAGAAAATAACCAAGCAGCAGCTGGTGAAATTTGCCAACGAGCGGCTGGGCAACTGCTACGTGGTGGTGTACAAGCGCACCGGAAAAGACCCCGACGAGAAGAAGATAGACAAGCCCGAAATTACGCCCGTGCAGCTCAACCGGAACGCCGAAAGCGCTTTCCTGACGCAGATAAAAAGTACGCAGGTGAAGCCTATTGAGCCGGTTTTTCTCAACTTCAAAAAAGACTTGAGCAAGCTGAAAGTAAAGTCGGGAGTAGAAGTGCTGTACAAGCAGAATGACGAAAACGAGCTGTTTGAGCTGGTTTACGTTTTCGATATGGGGGCAAACCACGATAAGGAGCTGCCGCTGGCGGCCTCGTACCTTGAGTATTTGGGGACGGACAAGTACACCGCCGCGCAGCTGAAGCAGGAATTTTACAAGCAAGGCTCCTCGTTTACGGTATCTTCGGCCAGCGAGCGGGTTTACGTTAGCTTGAACGGGTTGAGCAGCAACATGGCGGCCTCGCTTGAATTGTTTGAGCACCTGCTTGCCCATGCCCGGGTGAACGAAGAAGCCTACGCCAACCTTGTTGACGACATGCTGAAGTCGCGCGCCAACGCCAAGCTGAACCAATCCGCCAACTTTAGTCGGCTTTACAGCTACGGCGTTTACGGGGCGTTTTCGCCCGCCACCAACATACTTTTGGAGGAGCAGCTCAAGCAGCTTAAACCACAAGCGCTGGTGGATAAAATCCATGAGCTTGCAAGCTACGAGCACCGGATTTTTTACTACGGGTCAAAGCGCGATGCCGATATTATTGCTGTGCTGAACAGCCTTCACAAGACGCCAAAATCGCTGAAAAAGTTGCCTGCCGAAGCGCCTTTTACAGAGCAGCCCACCACCGCCGGCAAGGTGTTTTTTGCCCACTACGACGCCAAGCAAATATACCTTACCATGGTATCGAAGCTGGGCGCGTACGACAAGTCGCTGGTACCCATCGTAACGCTGTACAACGAATACTTTGGCGGCGGCATGAACTCCATTGTTTTTCAGGAGCTGCGCGAGGCGCGAGGCTTGGCTTACTCCGCCTCGGCGAGGTACGCCCTGCCCTCCCGCTTGGACAGGTCGGCCTACATGAGCGCAAACATTGGCTCGCAGACCGATAAAATGGGCGAGGCGGTGGCCGTATTCAACACCATACTGAACGATATGCCCGAATCCGAAGTGGCGTTTAAGCTGGCGCAGGACGGCATTATTCAGCGCCTGCGCACCGAGCGCATTACCAAAGCCAGCGTACTCTGGGCTTACGACGCCGCGCAAAAAATGAAGCTGAGCTACGACATTCGCTACGACATCTTCAGCAAGGTGCCGACAATGACGCTGGATGATGTAAAGACGTTTCAGCAGACGCACGTAAAAAATCTTCCCTACACCTACTGCATTTTAGGCGACGAAAATTCTGTCGATTTTGAAAAGATGAAGACCTTTGGAACGGTAGAAAAGCTAACGCAGGAGCAGATTTTCGGATACTAAGACCTTGGGGAAATTTTGAATTTTGAATGAGGCTGACGCACCATTTTAGGACAATGCCACTAAGTTAAGGGCTGGAAGCCTTACCCCGCAAGATGTAGCGATGATCCGCTCCGGCTGCCTGAAAAGGCAGGATTTTCGTAACCGCAGGTCAACGACCTGCGGGGGGACAAGATAGCGCCAAATTGCTGCCTGAACTGAGCGAAGCGAACTCACAAACACCTTAAATAATCACCACGTGCGTAACTCTGAGATTATTGAGAAATTTCGCACAGCGCCGTTTGTGCGCCTGATGCTTCCTATGAGCGCCGGAATTATTTTTCAGGCGCAGCTTTTCCCTTTGAAGTTGGGTGCAGCGTGGCTGTGCCTGACTTTTTTTGCGCTGATGCTCTTTGCGCACTACCGCCTGATAGCCTACGCATGGCGGTGGTGCTTTGGGCTGCTTGCAAATTTGTTTCTGTTCTTTTTTGGCGTGGCCGTCATGCAGAATGTTAAGCTGGAGGGCGAGCTGCCCGTGGGGAAAACGATTTACGTAGCGGCAATTGTTACCGACGAACCGTCGCAAAGCCCCAAGTTTACCAAGCTGAGCGTTACCGTAACGGCGTACTGCGACAGCGCAGAGGTGTGGCGCGAGGTGGACGAAAAAATGACGCTTTACCTGCGCAACGATAGCGCAGAAGCCATGCCCCTGCTGGGCGACAAGCTGGTGGCGCGGGTCAGACCCAACGCCAACCCTCCGGCCAAAAACCCCTACGAGTTCGACTTTGGCGACTACCAGCGCAAGCATGGAATATTTTCGGCGGCGTTTATTGACGGCGGCAGCTGCGCGGTAGTCAGCCACAACAACTTGCCGGCATGGCAAGCTGTGCCTAAGAATATTCGCAAAAAGCTGCTGACCTACTACGCCCAGCAGGGCGTTACCGGCGAAGAGCTGGCCGTGCTGCAGGCGCTGACGCTTGGCGATAAATCAAGGCTGGACTCCGACTTGCGGCAATCCTATACGGTGGCGGGCGCTATGCACGTACTCGCTGTTTCGGGCATGCACGTGGGCATCATCAGCATGATACTGAGCTTTCTCCTCAAATTTTTAGACAAGCGGAAGTATGGAAGATTTCTGCGAGGCGTTATCGTCCTGCTGTTTATGTGGCTATATACGCTGGTGGCGGGCTTGTCGCCCTCTGTGCTGCGCGCCACCATTATGTTTTCGGTGCTTACCATTGGCGGCATGTTTAGCCGCAGCACCAACACCTACAACACGCTGACCTTTTCCGCCTTTTTGATTTGCGCGTTCGACCCGCTCAGCATTTTCGATGCAGGTTTTCAGCTTTCGTACGCAGCGGTGTTGACCATCGTATTTTTTCATCCCTACATCTACCGGCTGCTGCACTTCAAGCGGTATCTGCCCGATGCGATATGGTCGCTCATTTCGGTTTCGCTGGCGGCCAACATCGGCACGTTTCCCATTTCGATATACCTGTTTCACCAGTTCCCGGTTCATTTTCTTATTACCAACATACTCGCCAACATCCCCACGATAGTAATCATGGTAGGCTTTGTGCTAACGTCGCCCCTAGCATTTCTTCCGGACATCCCGTACGTCGGCTGGCTGCTGGTAAAGTGCACAAGCCTTAGCGTTGCGCTGCTCAACTACGTCATTCGCTTTGTGGAAAACCTGCCCTACGCCCTGATAGAAGCCCTCTGGATAACGCCGCTGCAAACGTGGCTGATGCTGTTTGCCATTCTCGCTGTGGCTTTGTACATGTGGGCAAAAAAGGCCAAGTTTTTCATCCTGTCGCTCTCGCTCATGGCGGTGTGCCTGTCGCTGCGCGTGGCGGACAAGTACCGGCAGCAGCAGCAAGCGATGATGACGGTGTACAGCATCCGGAACGTTTCGCTTGTTTCGTTCGTCAACGGCAGCCGGGGCTTTGCCCTGTGCGATAGCGCCAATGTGCCGAATCCGTTCAACTTCAACGTAAAAAGCCACATGACGTACTTAGGGTTTTCGAGCTTGGAGTCGCTCGACAGGATAGCGCTGCAGGAGGCATCCGCCAAGGAGTTTGCCGAGCAGGGGATATGCAGGGGATTTGTAACCTTTGCCGGAAAAACGGTGAAAATTCTATGCAGCGAAGCCGCCGGTGCGCTGCAACCGCCCATTGAAGTTGACTACCTCATACTGACCTCGTCGTGCAAGCTGCGCCCCCGGCAGATAGCGGCAATCTACCGCCCGCAGCAGGTCATCATCGACGCCTCCATGCCGACCTACCTTGCGCGGCGGCAGGCAAGCGATTTTGAGGAAATGGGCATAGCCTGCCACAACGTGAACGAAGCCGGCGCGTTTGTTCGCAACTTTTAGCGTAAAGAGCAAAACGCCTTGCCGCCGGAGGAAAACCCGCTCACGGGCGATGGGATAGATTCATAATATATTGCTACTGAGGTTGTTTTGTTGATAAAAATTAGGCTTGAAATGAGATTTTTTTGAGGGTTCAACCTCATTTTTTACCTCATTTTTTTCAACAAAACAACCTCAGTAGCAAAGAGAATAACGATGTGCATTAACCTTATTACCTTATTTGGGGAGGTTTTAGGGATTTCCATAGTCGCTTTTGGAGCTGCCGAAAAAAGAAATCCCGCTTCGGAGGGAAAATTATTTCCTCCGAAGCGGGATTGCAGGGGTACAAAAAAAGCTACGCAACGTATTGCGCAGCTAATAAAATTCGCTATATACGCGCATATACGCACGTATTTTACATTAAGGTATGCACCTGACCATCTCTCTTTAACAAAAATCTGTCAATATTCAAATTATTGGCGTTAAAAAACGCCAATTTGGTGATAGATAAAGGTGTTTTGTTGAGAAATATGTAAGCAGGTATCATTTTATATCAGGTGTTATTTTACTTAACCAACGGCTGCAAAAGTACATAAAAATTTCGAATTCCCAAGCGTGTGAAATAAAAGTCAAAGATTGAAACCCTTGAAGCGCTCTAAGCGTAAATTCTTAGCGGCAGCTTGCCGTCCAGCATCTGCGTAACGTTTGCGGCCAGTGCCGACATTTCATCTTCGCCCGGATACACAGCCACCGGAGCAATGAACGCGACCATTTGCCTGATGTAGCCTGTAACGAAAGCATTGTGCGCAATTCCTCCGGTAATTAGAATGGCGTCAACCTTGCCGTGCAGCACGGTGGCGGCCGCGCCGATTTCCTTTCCTACCTGATAGCTCATGGCGTTTACCACCAAGCGAGCCTGCTCGTCGCCTTGCTCGGCGCGCGCCACTGCCTTTTGCGCTTCGTTGGTGCCCAAGTGCGCCACCAAACCTCCGCCGCCTACCAGCATTTTTTGCAGCTCGGCTTTAGTATACTTTCCGCTAAAGCAAGCCTCAAGAAGCTGCAGCGCCGGCGTTGTTCCTGTCCGCTCGGGCGAAAAAGCCCCGTCGCCGCCAACGGCGTTGTTAACGTCCACTACTTTCCCCTCTCTGTGCGCGCCGACAGAAATTCCGCCGCCCATGTGCGCCACGATGAGGTTTAGCTCCTCGTATTTTTTACCCTGCTCACATGCGTATGCCCGCGCAGTAGCTTTCTGGTTGAGGGCGTGAAAAATTGACTTCCGCGTGAACATCGGCAAGCCTGCAACCCTTGCCACATCTTGCAGCTCGTCCACCACCACGGGGTCGGCAATGTAGGCTTTGGCGGCCGGCAGCGATTGGGCAATATCGTCGGCAATGAGGGCGCCCAGGTTGCTGGCATGTTCGCCGTACTTTGCCGAGTACAAGTCGGCTTTCATGGCCTCGTTTACCTCGTAAACGCCGGACGCTATCGGCTTTACTATTCCCCCGCGGCCTACCACCACGCTTATTTCGCCCATGCTGACGCTCGCTTTTTGCAGCTCGGACAAAATCACATCCTTGCGAAAAGCAAGCTGCTCTGCCACGCTCGCAAATGGCTTCAGCTCCTCAGCGCTATGGCGAAGGGTGATTTGAAACACATTATCGCCTTGCTCAAAAACGGCAATTTTGGTAGATGTCGACCCCGGATTGATGGCTAATATTTTCATTTGATAAGGTTGAAAAGATTTTTTGTGAAAGATTTTTGTGAAAGATTTTTGTTCCGTTCAAATTATTCCCGAATTTACGCCTTGCTTTTTGGGGCTTTTACCATTAGCGAGCCAAGCGCAATGGAGTAAAGCTTGGTAAGCGCTGTGTCGCCGCGCGAAGTGAGCACGCACGGCGCTTTTGCGCCTACCACAATGCCCGCCAGCTCTGCCTTTGCCAGCTTGGTTGCGGCTTTGAAGAAGACGTTAGCAGCTTCTATGCTTGGAAATATCAGGCAATCGGCGTCGCCGGCAACAGCGCTTTTGAGCTTTTTAATCTCAACGGCTTCCTTGTCCAGCGCAACATCCAGCGCCAGCGGGCCATCAACAAGCGCATTCCGTATTTGCCCGCGGTCGGCCATTTTTGCAATGATGGCAGCGTCAACGCAGGCCTGCATGTTGGGCAGCATTTGCTCCGTAGCGGCAACAATGGCAACCTTTGGGGTATCAATGTCGAGCAGCCGCGCTACGCTAATTACGTTGTTGGTCAGCGTAATTTTTTGCGCAAGGTCCGGCGCCGGAATAACGGCAATATCGCTCAAGGTAAGCAGCTTGTGGTAAGCCGGTATTTCGAGTACGCACACGTGGCTCAGCGTTGCCTTTGGCGGGAGCAAGCCCGTTTCCTTGTTGAGGATGGCGCGCATGTACTTGTCGGTGCTTACCAAGCCTTTCATGAGAACGTCGGCCTCGCCGCTGCGCACAATCTCCACCGCCTTGCCGGTGGCTTTCGCTTCGTCGGCTTCCTGTACGATACGGAACTTACCGGCGTCAATTTTTTCTGCGCTGCACACAGCCTTAATGGTAGCCTCATCGCCCACCAAAATACCGTCCACAAGGCCGCGGTCAACCGCCATGCTGACGGCGCCAATGGTGTGCGCATCGTTGGCGTAGGCTGCAGCCAGCCTCCTTTTACCGCCCGATTTTACTTTTTCTATCAGCTGCTCTAACTTTGTTACCATAAAAATATGTGCTTTAGATTTAATAATTTACTAAGAGAACGTCTAAAACTCACCTCCCTTAAAATAAGGTAATGAGGTTCCAGATATATTTATAATCTATTGCTATTGAGGTTGTTTTGAGGATGCAACCTCATTTTTACCTAATTTTCTCAACAAAACAACCTCAGCAGCAACGAGCGTAACGATGTACATTAACCTCTATTACCTCACTTGGGGGAGTTTTTATTAGGAATCCCCCGACTATATATGCGAATTTTCAGCTCTGCTTCAGCTTGCCCACGATGTTCATGGTATCCATAGCGATAACAAGCTCTTCGTTGGTGGTAGCTACCATAATCTTCACCTTCGACGCGGGCTTTGAGATGAGCACGTCCTTGCCTCGAGCGCCCTTGTTTGCCTCGCAGTCGAACTCCACGCCAAGGTAGTCGAGGTTGCTGCAAACGCCGGTGCGCACCAAGTCGTCGTTTTCTCCCACTCCGCCGGTGAAGACGATGAGGTCAACCTTTCCCATAGCCGCCACGTGCGACCCGATAAACTTGCGGACGCGGTACACGAACATATCGTGCGCCAGCTGCGCCATTTCGTTTCCGCTGCGCGCCGCCTGCTCCAGGTCGCGCATGTCGCTCGACAGGCCGGACACGCCGTATATGCCGCCCTGCTTATTAATCAGGTCATTCAGGTCGTTGTGGTTGAGATGCTCCTTGTCGGCAATGTAAAACAGCACGCCCGGGTCGATGGCGCCGCTGCGCGTACCCATTATAAGGCCGTCAACCGGCGTAAATCCCATTGATGTATCGCAAGATTTTCCCTGCTTTATGGAGGCTATGGAGGCTCCGTTGCCCAAGTGGCAGGTTACAATATTCACCGCGCCGAAGTCCAGCCCCAAGATTTTGCAGGCTTTTTGGGCAACGTAGCGATGGCTGGTGCCGTGAAACCCGTACCGGCGAATATGGTACTTTTCGTAGTAGCGGTACGGAATGGCGTAGAGGTACACGTGCTTCGGCATGGTTTGGTGAAATGAGGTGTCGAACACCGCCACCTGCGGCGCTTTGGGCAGCAGCGCCTCCATTGAGAGTATTCCCTGCAGGTTGGCAGGGTTGTGCAGCGGCGCCAGCTCAACGCACTTTTCTATGGCAGCCTTTACGTTGTTGTCCACCAGCGCGCTCTCCATAAAGTACTCGCCGCCGTGCACCACGCGGTGCCCCACGGCGCTCACCTCGTCGAGGCTTGCAATAACGCCATGCTCCGGGTGCACCAGCGCGCTCAAAATAAGGTTAATGCCTACCGTATGGTCGGGGATAGGCTGCACGGCAGAGTAGCTCTCCCTGCCGCTTGGCTTGTGGGTGATGACACCCTCGGTAAGCCCTATGCGCTCTACAATGCCCTTGGCCAGCAGCGTGCTGCTTTCAACATTCTCCATCTTCATTATTTGATACTTGATGGAGGAGCTGCCGCAGTTTAAAACAAGAATAACCATGTATTAAATTTTAGATTTAAAATTTTACCGTTTTACGTCTTTCGGTTGAAGTATAGCTGTATGCTTTGCCGCTGCAATAAATTCAGCCAACTAAGCGCTGTGCGTGTGCGCACACAAAGATTATTGCTACAAACCAGTTTCGTAAAATGCTTTACATAAATATTTTACGAAATGTCTTTGGGGATAATTTGCTGTGCGTAAAGGTAGATAAATTTTTCTTAATGGTGCATATCGGCAAGAAAAAATATTTATGAACACCACCAAGGGGCGAATAGCTATCAAAAATGCTATTCTATAAAATGATTATAAATAATTGACAATCAATATATTATCGCTGCTGTAAAGTTCAAACTTTTACCGGAAAATTTTCCTGCTGTTGAGCGCGCGTTGGTAGGCGGTAGCGTTGTTGAGGTGCTGCGCAAAGGTTTTGGAGAACGAGTGGTAGCCCGAAAAATCGGCTTTGGCGCAAAAAAATATATAGCTGTGCTCGCTGTAGTTTAGCACGGCGTCTATCACCGTAGGCGATGGTATGCAAATGGGGCCGGGCGGCAGCCCCTGCCGCCGGTAGGTATTGTACGGCGACCGGACTTGGGTATGCGACAGCAAAACGCGGTGCCCCTTAAAGTTGCCCGTAGCGTAGCGCACCGTAGGGTCGGCTTGTAGCGGTATTTTCTTGCGCAGGCGGTTGACGTACACGCCGGCAATAGTCGGCATTTCGTCCACCTTTAGCGTTTCCTCCGATACAATTGAGGCCAGAATAATTGCCTCAATGCGCGATAAGCCCAGCCGCTCGAGCTTCTGCTCTCGATTGCCGGAGCGCCAAAAGTTGCTCCACTCCCTGTACATGCGCTTCAAAAAATCATCTACGCTCACGTTCCAGTACAGCTCGTAGGTGTTGGGAATAAACATTGCTGCAAAGTTTTCGGAAGTGAAGCCAAAGCTGTCGGCCAGCGCTTCGTCCATCATGGCCTGCAGCAGCGCCGCGGAGTCCGGCTCTATTTGCTGCGCAATAACGCCTGCAAGCCGTTGGCGTGTCCGCACGCTGCTAATGCGCAGGTCAACGGGAGTTTGGGCGCCCAGCGCCAACATGCGCACCAGCTGCTTGTTGCCCATACCGGGCAGTACTTTGTAGCAGCCGGAGTAAATTTTTCGGCCGTACTTCAGCCTGCTTGCGGCGCGAACAAAGGTGGTGGAATTTTTTACTACGCCACCTTTGACGATGCTGTACAGCACATCGGTTTGTGTAGCGCCCGTGGGGATGTAAATCAGCCTGCCTTCCTCGGGCGCGTTTACGTTAGATCTGTAAAGTTCGTCGTAAAAATAGTACAGCACACCTACAGTCACACCCAGCGTAAGTGCACCCAATACGAGCAGTACCTCCAAGCGAGATACGCTGCGTATGCGATTAAAGATAAAAGCGAAGCGAATCATAGTTAATAGGCGGCAAAGTTAACTTTATTTACTCATGTGGTAAAGCTTGCGCTCATGAATTTTGTTTAACTTTGCAAAAAACGAGGATACGTCGGCATTTTTATGCGGCGCCTCAGCAATTTTTTTTTTGAAGAACGGTCATGGAAAGTAAAGAGATTAAAATATTAGTCGAAGCTTACGGCAGCTTGGCCGACTTGCGCGCCGGCGACAGGGCGCTGGTGCAGCACGCCCAAAAAGCGTCGGAGGCTGCATACGCGCCGTACTCCCGCTTTCGGGTGGGGGCTGCTGCGCTGTTAGACAACGGCGAAGTTGTGTCGGCCAACAATCAGGAAAATGCGGCGTACCCCTCGGGGCTTTGCGCCGAGCGGACAGCCCTGTTTTACGCCGGAGCCAAGTTTCCGGATGCGGCGGTAAAAGCTATTGCCATAGCGGCGCAAACCGGCGGCAAATTTTGCCCACACGCGGTGTACCCCTGTGGCGCCTGCCGGCAGGTTATGCGCGAGTGCGAAAAGCGCGGGCGGCAGCCTATCCGCGTCATCATGTACGGCGAGCGTCGGGTGGAGGTGGTGCAAAGTGCTATTGACCTCCTGCCCCTGTCGTTTGACATGGAGTAGCTGACAGCTGGCGGCGCTAAGCTGCCTAACGGCGCTGCTGCTACTTTGCCAACTCGCCCATCTTGGTGAACAACTTATCTGCGCCCTTGAGCAAGTCGCTTGAAATAGCGCGGTAGTGCTGCTTTACGCCATCCTTGGGAGCGGCGTTAACACGTTGGCGCAAGCTGTTGTGCAGCTCGAGTGCCTCAAGCAAGATGCCTTCCAGCTCTTGCTCTTTTCCGTCAGGATGAAAACTCCAAAGTTGGTAGCAGTCCGAAACGACCTCACCTACCAAAAAAGTAATATCTTTCTTGATTTTTCGTAAGTTTGCCATGTTATTGATATGTGTTATTGATATGATTACAGTTAAAACTCAAGGATGTGCACGGCGGCATACCCAACGTACCCATTGCGTACGCCAACGGCAACGCCCTGCAAAATTACATGAAAAACACGGGTTTTCCAAGCGCATGAGATAAAAATCAAGCTACGCTCGGAATAACGGGCAAAGCGAAAGCATTGTTTTTATTAATTACAGGTTATTCAGGCGAGTAGCCATGCGGCCAAAATTTCTTTCACAGCCTCTGCAATTCCGGCATTTCTGTTGACTAAAATTCCTTTCACGCCGGCGTTGCGGGCGGTTTCCATGTCGCTTTCGCGGTCGCCAACGAAGTAGGAGCGCGAGGCGTCAATATCGAAGCGCGCCAACGCTTTCTGCACGAGCAGCGGTAGCGGTTTTCGGCACAGGCATTTTCCAAAATCAGGGTGATGCGGGCAAACGTAAAGCTCTGCCAACGCTACGCCATATTTTGCCACTTGCTCGCGCAAAAGGCTATTGAGGCGCTCCACCTCCAGCACACCGTACAGGCCACGCGCTACCCCTCCCTGATTGCTAACAACGATGAGCAGAAACCCCGCCTCTTGCAGCAGCTTCAGGTTTTCGGCAAGGTGCGGCGTAAGCACAAAATCCTCCTCACGGTACACGTAGTAGCGCCCTTCGTCGCTGTTGATTACGCCATCGCGGTCAAGAAAAACGGCTTTTTGCATAAATCTGAAATCTGAAATCACCTCAGTTCATCAGCAGCTGGCGTATAAAGTTCACCAGCAGCTGGGGATCGATGGCAATTGGGTAAAGAAATCCGAAAATGGCGCCGTAGAAGTGCGCGTCGTGGTTTACGTTGTCGGCGGAGCGCCTGCCCATGTACGACGAATACCAAAGGTACAGTGGCCCAAAAACAATACCCGGAACGGGAATAACCCCCATGAGGTAAAGCATGCTCCACGGCTGAAAAAAGATGAACGTAAACAGCACTGCGCTCACCGCCCCCGACGCGCCCACCGCCGAGTAATCGTAAACATCCTTATGCTTGGCAATAGTCGATATGGTAGCAACCACCATGCCGCCAAAGTACAGCGCAAAGTAGTGCAGCATGGGCAGGGACGTCATCCCCTCCGCGTGCAGCTCGTCAAGCCACATCTCCACAGCGCCGCCAAACGAGTACAGCACTATCATGTTCACCGCCAGGTGAACGTAGTCGGCATGGATAAACCCGTGCGTAACGATGCGGTACCACTCCTTGTGGTACACCATGCGGTAGGGCGACAGGAGCAGCTTATCAAAAATCGGGCGCTGCTTCAACGCCGTTATGGATACCAAAACGGTAACAGCTACAAGTATGATGGTCATTTTTTTCTACTTTACAATTCAATGCATTATTTTATACACCATTTCGCGCAGCAAGTCTCCGTAGCCAGTTGAGGCGTTGTTCCAGCCTTTGCTTCGCATGTCGAACTCGCGCAGCAGCGCAATAACCGCAGCCGCCTTGGTAGATGAATACCGCCGCGCCGCGTCCTCGTACCCTCTCAGGAGAAACGGAACTATGCCCAGCACACCTTGAATTTCGGTAGGGGAGATAGCGGCGTTTTTGTACTTTGCCTTGAGCATGTGCAGCAGGAATATTTTGTTGAAGTTGGAGAATAGCGTGATAATTACTCTGGGTATCGGATTGGTGTCCGGGTCTTGCTCAAAGTGCATAATAATGCGGTTTGCTTTGAGAACGTTGCCCGAGTTGATGGCGTTGCAGAGCTCAAATGGGTTGTAATCCTTGCTGACGCCAATGTTGCGCTCAATGTGCTCGGCGGTAATTTTGCTGCTCTGGGGCACAATCACCGCCAGCTTGTCGAGCTCGTTTACGATTTTGCTCAGGTTGTCGCCTAAGTAGTCTGCCAAAATTTTTGCCGCGTTTGTATCAATGGAGCGCTGCTTGGATTTGAGGTAGTCAATAATCCAGTCGGGAATTTTGTCGTCGTATGGCGAAGCCGATTCGAACACTTCGCCCACTTTGGCTATCTGCTTGTAGAAAGTTGTCCGCTTATCTACCGTTTTCGTCTTGTAGCAAATGACGAGTATGGTAGATTTCAGCGGGCTGTTGACGTAAATCCCCAGCTTTTCGACGCTATCCTTGATTTCCTGCGCCTCGCGCACCACCACCACCTGATAGCTGCTCATCATGGGGTAGCGCCGCGCAGCCTCAACCACCACTTTAGAGTTAACATCCCTGCCGTAGAGCACCGTCTGGTTGAGCGTTTTGTCGGCATCGCTCAGCACATTTTCCTGTATATAGTTGGAAATTAAATCAATGTAGTATGCCTCCTCACCCATAAGCAGGTATATCGGCTTGTATATTTTCTTGCTCAAGTCGGATATAATGCGCTCGTAGCTCGATTTTACGCCGCTAAAGTTGGGTTTTGCCATGAATTATTGCTTTTACTTTTTCTCTTGTATAAAAAATATATGTAGTTGATAATAAGTTAAATATTTGTTATTATGGTACAAATACGGTACATAAAATATAGCGTCAAAAACAAATAAAAATTGAATAACAATCAATTCGAATACAAAGATACGATTTTTTCGATAAATAACTATAAACATAATTTTGAGATAGTCATGAAAAAAGCCGCCCAAATTGAGCGGCTTTTTGCTGCAAGAAAACATTTTGATTGCATGCATTAAGCAACATTTTGTCCATTCCTCGCCCCCAAGATTCAACATAACCGCTTCGGAAAAAAGCGGTTGCAATATCCGGATTACGCGGTTGCGAAGAATGTTTGTTGAGTAAATCTTCAACAGTCCAATTTTCGGGTAATCGTCCATAATTCTAAATCATAATTTTGTCGGCATATACGCTGATTTGAATAGGATACGGACCTGTATAATCTTTGTGTGCAGCAGCATTCAGCAACGCTTCGCGCAAAGCATCTTTTGGATATTCGTAAGTTTCAACCCGCGTAAGTCCTTCGTATGAAATCAACGCTTTGGTGTATTTTGTCAGCAAAAAATCCATTGTTTTTTCAACCTGCTCAAAGAAATTGCCGTGTATTTCGTCCTGAAAAAGTAAATCGCTGTCGGTGCGGAAGAATCCGATTTTGATATACGCTCCTGTAACAAATTTTTCAGGGTCAGGATGGAAAAGCAACAAGGCGGCTCGTTTCAAAAGGTATTTCTCGGTTAGCTTTAGGTTTTCAAACAGCTGTATGGGCGAGTCATGGCGGCTACTTTCGTCAATTCGGTTGCTTTTTATGCCTTTTTCTTTGAAAAAAGTAAAAGTGTCCTGCTTCAAGTCGGTAATGCTGACGTTCGGAATAGGTACGCTATCCCAACGTCTGCCCTGCTTTTGCAGCAAGAATTTATCTAATGCTGCACCCTTCAATTCTTGCTTCGTTGCACCACTGCGATAATGATACTCACCTTTGTAATTTACAGGGTTTGGTTGCGGTTCAACAATGATTTCGATATACTCGCCCTGCGGCGTTTCATGCAAATTCACATCAGCAATGATTCCCAAAATAGTTGTAATCTTGTTAGGTAAATCTTCCAATAATTTTTTTGTATTCTTTACACCTATCACATTGCTGTTGTCATCTTTACCAATGTACAAAGTACCGCCGTTGGCGTTGGCGAAGCCGCATATCCATTTCAGGTATTCGTCTTTCCAAATGGATTTGTACTCTATGGTTTGAGTTTTTGACATAATATGTTATGTTTAATTTTGAAAAATAAACTCCACAATTCTCTTGACTACCTTTTTCGTAGCCGTCTCAATATCATCTTTGTCCCAAGTTGTTTTTGGATACGCAGTTAAAGCTACAGCAATAGTATACCTGCTGTCTTTGTATCCCGATTTATCTATAATCGAGCTTTGTATCTTAGTTTTGAACCATTCATTACCGATTGACTTATTGATGTCTTCTTCCAGTAATATTTTATTACCGAGTTTATTCACTATACTATTAAGTTCTTCTTTATTCGCAATTTTCGCATCTTGTCGGATTGAATCAATATTCCGACCACTTGCTGGCATAACATGCTCAATATTAACATTTTCGGTAAAATAAAAGTTAACGCTCTTACTTTTGGCATATAAATATTCGTTGAGATAAACTAATATATTTTTATCATACTCAGAAATTGCATTCATTATGGCATCTACATCCCAATTTTTGCTAATATGTTCGTCGAAATCTTTCCTAATATTGTCAATTGAAACATTTGCATCAACCAATTTAATATTTTCTGCGAACAAAAAAGTCTTGAAATATTTGCTGGAATAACCTACATCAACTAATTCCATTACAGTGAATAGCCTCAACAAACACTCACATATGTCTAATACTGTTCCTTCGGTAATCTCTATTGTTTCGTAACGATACAGATAGGCAGACAAATACAACTTCACATTTTCGTTAAATTTTAAAAGCAATTTGACAATTGGATAATCTTTAATAGTTTCCCAAGTTTGAGTGACTTTCATCAGCTTTTCGCACAAATCTAGAGGTGTGTTTAACAATTCTTTTTTTATGTCGGTATAATATCGTCTCAACCCCGGTGTTGTAACATCTACCGATTCGTCTTTAATGTATTCCTTATTGAGTGCGCGATTAATATACATAAACTGCTGCAATATAGCGTCAATATTTACAATTTTCCGAATATTCAGTTCATTGGCTAATTTGTTTATGTTTTCCCACTGCTCATTAAAGTTTTCTTTATTGTTACCTGCTTTGGAATAAAGCTGTGCCGAAATAATATCAGCATCTGAAAGTGGCATACCAGTAGAATTAAGGGAATTGAACATTGTAATTGCCTGTTCAATTTGCCAACTGCGAATTTCAATAATCTGGCATTTTTCTAGAAACACTTTTGCAAACTGATTAAGTTGAGAATCAGATTTTTCGCCTAACTTGACGTAAAAATACTTGAAATTGCGGAAATGATTGGTGTATTTATTGTCGTTTTGTTTGCGCGGAATTTTATAAACGCTAAGTTCTGCTTCAACAAAATTTGGAGACTCTATAATTTGTTTAATTTCTTTTGAATGTAGCTCATTGATAGATTTATTTTCTATTACCGATATGTTTTTTATTGTCGTAGTCCCTTTCAACATAGCAGGAATTTCTTCATCTTCGGCTTTGTACAAAATGGACATAATTTTATTTCTATTGGCTTTTAATCCTGCTTTTAATGCTTCTGAATCTTCATCGTTTGGAATATTTTGAATAGCATCATTTAATCTTATCAACAATGCTTTAAGCAACAACAAAAAAGTGGTAGTGCGTTGCTGACCATCAATTAAGCTGAACTTATCTGATTCAGAGCAATCTACTATAATTGTTCCAAAAAAGTATGGGTCGCTCGCACCAGAATCAATAAACGCTTCAACGTCTTGCCATAATTTATCGCATTGTGTAATATTCCACGAATACCCGCGTTGATATTCAGGTATCACAAAATTTTCCGATTTATCCAATTTAAGATAACCGCTAATAAGTTTGAGCATCGGTTCGATATTTTTTGCCATTTTATTTTTATTTTTTTTATTTGTTAATATGTTGTTTTGTCATTTCCAACTACTTCGATTACTTAATAGATAAGCCAGAGGGTGAGCAATTCTTTGGGGCTGCTTGCAAAATTTCGGCAAACAATGGAATTTGTTCTCGTTTGAGTCGTTGCTCACCTCTTTCAATTTTGCAATAAGTTGCGGAATCAATACCCAATGCGTCGGCTACTTTCCGTTGCGGCAGTTGGCATTGTCTTCTTAACTGTTTTATTTTTTCTGTAAAAGTCATTGTCTTGAAAATTTAATGTCCTGACGACTTTTGGCAAAGGTACAATTATTTTTTGGTTATTTATCACAATACTTCGTTATAAAATGGTTTAATCCATTAAAAATCAATAAATTAATTAGTAAATTACGTTAAAGTATTTGCGTAATTTGCTGGTTATTAGTAATTTAGCGGTTATTCTAATACGTAAAATTATGATAACCAACTATTACGAAAATATTGTTTCGCTTATTTACAGCATTTTAAGCGATGACCGCTTCAAATCGCTTAAAGGCTGCCGCAAGAAATTTATCGCCGCGGCGCTCGGCTGTTTTTCAAGCCTCAAAGTTAAGAAAAACTTCCTGAACTTTGGCC
>JAISGH010000114.1 GCA_031263185.1 Prevotellaceae bacterium
TAAGCGTAGGTATGGGAGGAGATTCCTCGCTGCGCTCGGAATGACGGCTGCGAGGGATGGGAATGATGGCTGAGAGAGAGGATTTAATTCAAAATTCATAATTCAAAATTTCAAAAGACGTTCTTTGACATATTGGTTTACACGCATTTTGTAAGGTTTTAGCGGATCGCTATGGCAATCCGGAAGATATGCCTGCAAAATTTGGCGCTATTTGGCAAAAATGATTACTTTTGTCGGTGAAGATTCTATATGAGAATGTGAAAAAATACTGACGTTGGTATGTATTTCCAACTAAAAATTCAACTAACAATTCAAATATCATGCAAACTTACCAAGTAGATACGCACATTTCGAGGGATGGGATGATTTCCCTTTCGTCGATGCCGGACTTGCACAACAAGCGGGTGAGGCTGGTTATTGTTCCGCTGGAAGAAAAGAAAGCGGCGGACAGCGTTGGAGATGCTTCGGAAAACACGCCAAAATTTGTGCGCGAATACTCCGAAAAATTGAAAACGCTAAGCGGCGAGGAGGCCGAAAAGTTTAAGAAGGCAAATCCAATACCGGAGTTTTTGAGAAAATGCTCCGGCTTGTCGGAGAAAGATTTTTTGGCCGGCGCTTCCGACGACAGGCAAGAAACTCTCAAAGATACTCTTCGGTACGAGTATTTGAAAAAAAAGTACGGTATAGGGGAAACCTACGCTAAGGAAGAGGTAGATGACGCACGGTACGAATACTTAATGGAAAAGCATAAATGATGAAAGCATTGATAGATACCAATGTCGTTGTAGATGCCGTGCTGTACAGGCACCCTTTTTATGGAGCGGCAGTAGCCATTATGCAGAAGGTGCACGAAGGGAAGCTACAGGGATTTATTTCTGCTTCGGCTGCTACCGATATTTTTTACCTCCTGCAAAAAGCTATGGGGCAAAAACAAGCGACGGACACTTTGGAGAATTTGTTGACGTCTATTGATGTACTTCCCGTTGCCGCCGCAGATATTTACAGCGCCTTAGCATGGCGATGGGATGATTTTGAAGATGCCGTTCAGGCGCGAGTGGCTTTGCAAAATAAGATGGATGTTATCGTAACAAGAAATGTAAAAGACTATGGCGGGATAGAACATGTAAAATCTATCACCGTTCTATCACCGCCTGACCTTATTCGCAGCTTGAGGTAGCGACAGGGTAACTTAAAAAAAGCGTGTAAACCAATATTGAGGTTTACACGCTTTTTTTATGCCCGTACGCAGGCATAATTGGGCTAATCACAGTAATTCAAAATTCAAATTTCAAAATTTCAAAAGACAATGCTAAGAACATCAATTATCGGCGTTTTGCTTATTGCAATGCTGCCGTGCGTTTCGGTTGGCGCGGCTGAGGCCGTTGAGGTAACCTCGCCTGACGGGCGCCTTACGCTTTCGCTGAGCATGGGCAAGGCTATTACCTACTCCGTGTCCTACAAGGGAAAGGAGGTTGTGGCGCCTTCGGCTATCGGGCTGACCGTTGGCGGGAAATTTTTTTGGGCGCAGCCTAAGGTGAAGAAGGTGCTGCCGCGCTCGGTGAACCAAACCATCACGCCGCTGTACGGAAAGTTTGCAACGCTGCAGGACAGCTTCAACGAAAAGCGGGTGGAGCTCGACGGCAGCTACGCCATCACCGTCAGGGCGTACAACGAGGGGGTGGCCTACCGCTTTGCTACTGCTATCAAGGGGATGGTAACGGTGGAGAGCGAAACGGCGGAGTTCAACCTTGCCGGCGAGCCGGAGGTAACGTTTCCGGAAACAAACACGCTCACCTCGTGGGAGGTGCCCTACCTCAAGTACCAAACCCCGGCGGCCATAGACGAGGGCAAGCGGGCTATTACGCCCACGCTGTTCTCCTACCCCGATGCCGGCAGGCTGCGGGTGGTGGTGGCCGAGGCGGACGTGCGCAGCTACCCTGGAATGTACTTGGAGAGAACCAAGGGCGGCTTTCGGGGTTACTACGCGCCGTACCCCGACAGCATTGCAATGGGCAGCTGGGGCAACTTTGTTACGGTGGTGCAAAGGCAGGCCAGCTACATTGCAAAAACCGAGGGTACAAGAGAATACCCGTGGCGCGTGATTATTGCAACCGACGACGATAGGGCGCTGCTGACCAACGAGCTTATATACAAGCTCTCCACGCCGCAGGCAATAGCCGATGCGTCGTGGGTTAAGCCCGGAAAGGCGGCGTGGGAGTGGTGGCACGATGCCGAGCTGCCCGGCGACTCCGTGCCTTCGGGCATGAAGAACAGGAGCACGGCCCTCTACAAGCGCTACGTGGATTTTGCCGCCGAGAACGGGATTGAGTACCTGATGTGGGATGCTGGCTGGTCGGACATCTTTGACCTTTCGAAGGTAAACCCCAAAACCGACGTGCAGGAGGTAATCCGCTACGCTAAGTCCAAAAATGTGGGGGTATTTCTCTGGTGCGTGGCCGCTGCGCTGCGCGAAAACGCCGACACCTACATGGATCTCCTGCGCAGCTGGGGCGCGGTGGGGCTAAAGGTGGACTTTTTTGACCGCGACGACCAGCAGGCGCTCGACTGGCTTGAGGCCATTGCCCGCAAGGCGGCGGAGCACAAGCTGATGGTTGACTTTCACGGCTGCGGCAAGCCGACGGGCTTGCAGCGCATGTACCCCAACATCCTGAACTTTGAGGCTGTGCGCGGCGCGGAGTGCGCCAAGTGGGATTTGACGCCCAACCCTGTGCACCACCTCACTTTTCCGTTTACCCGAATGTTGGGCGGAAGCCTCGACTACACGCCCGGCTCCATGCGCAACAGAACGCAGCAATCCTTCAAGCCTTTGGACCCGGGCATGCCGCTCACCATGGGTACGCGCTGCCACGAGCTGGCCATGTACGTGGTCTACGACCAGTACTTTGCCATGCTTTGCGACTCGCCTGCGGAGTACAACAAGTACCCCGATGTGCGAAAATTTTTGGCGGACGTTCCCGTTGCTTTCGACGATACCCGTGTGCTGGCGGCAAGGGTAGGGGAGTACGCGGTGGTGGCCAAGCAAAAGGACGGCAAGTGGTACGTGGGCGGCATGACCGACTGGACAGCGCGGGTGGTTGAGGTTGATTTTTCGTTTCTGGAAGCCGGAGCGCAGTACACCGCCGAAATCTTTACCGACGGCTACGAAGCCAACCAGGATGCCGAGCGCTACAACCACGAAACCATAACCCTGACCTCATCTACCAAGCTGAAAGTGAAGATGGCTGTGGGGGGAGGATTTGTGATGGAAATTAAGAATTAGGAATTCAAAATTAACAACAAAAGCCTTAACCATCACGCTGACCTACGAGCAGGGCGAGCCTGTGGGAGACCGCACCTCGCTTGTGCCCACTTTTACGCTCAGCGACGGCGCAGGGGTTTACGTCGGGGATGCAGAGCAGGTGTCGGGCGTAAGCGCTCAGGATTTCACCAACCCCGTAGCCTACACGGTAGCTGCCGAGGACGGCGAGGAGGCCACCTACACCGTAACGGTTGTTAAGCTCTACTACACCGCTACCCTTATCGGCAGCTTCCGCATAGGCAGCGACGAGGCTGCTGTTGACCGAGAGGCGAGAACCATTACGCTGGTTTACCCTGCCGGAGCGGATGTTGACCTGAAAAATCTGGTTGCAACATTTACGCTGAGCTTTGGCGCAACGGCCACCGTCAATGGAGTAGCGCAGGTTTCGGGCGTAACCGCCAACGACTTTACCGGCGTGGTAGAGTATGTGGTAGCTACCGAAGATGGAAGTAGCGCCACCTACAGGGTGAGCGTTACGAAGGAGACCCAATCTACCGGCATACCCGCAGTAGCTGCGGAAAACGCCGTAAAGGTGTACGTTGCCGCAAGCGGAACGCGGCTGGTGGTGGTCTGCGCCGCCGGCAGCATAAGCCGTCTGCGCATTGTAAGCCTGCAAGGCAGCGTGCTGCTACGCCAAAAGTACGATGGGTTATCCGCCCGCGAGGAGGTAGATATTGCATCCCTGGCAGCCGCGCTATACGTTGTTGTGGTGGAAACATCAGAGGGAACATATTCGTCCAAGTTTACAAAAAACTAAGAGATGAGCGTAAAAAACCTTATTTGTATTTAAGGGCAACCTTAGTAGTAGAGCAAAAATAAGGTTTTTAATGCGAATCAAGGGTTGAAGAATACCGTTCGTCGTTGAGACCTCACCCCTGGCCCCTCTCCAAAGGAGAGGGGGAACCGGTACACGAGAGTACCTGCTGCGACGCTGCTCCCCTCTCCTTTGGAGAGGGGCCGGGGGTGAGGTCTCTACAGAAAAGGCAGCAGTTGCCTGTACCAAAAAATTCATAATTCAAAATTTCAAAAAATGCTAAGAACATCAATTATCGGTTTCTTGCTCATGGTAGCAAGCATGTGGGCGGCGAAGGCTGCCGAGTATTCTGTTACTTCCCCTAACGGGAAGCTGAAGGTTACGCTCAACGTTGCCGACGGCGACAAAACCACCTACGCCGTGCACCTGAAAAGCGGCGCGGCGTGGCGACCGCTCATCAGCCCCTCCGAAGTTGCCATGACCATCAAGGGTGGCGGCGTGTGGGGCAGGGACGCTACCGTAACCTCGGTGGCCTACGACACGCTCTCGGCAGCCGCGCCGCGCACCATTCCGCTTATCTACGGGAAAACGGCTGTGCTCACCGAGGCGTACCGCGAGGCACTAGTAACCTTTTCGCAGGGCTACTCGCTGGCGGTACGCGCCTACAACGAGGGAGCGGCCTACCGCTTCATTTCTCATTCGGACGGCGGTGCAAAAACTTACGTGGCCGGAGAGACGGCCAGCTTCACCTTTGCCGAGCAGGTTACCGTGTGGTACCCGGGCATGAGCGACCTGAGCAAAATGGGCAACGACGAAAACTACGAGCGCTGGTACACCAAGTTCGGCAGCATTGCCGACATCCGCACGGATTACGACGCGGCCAACGGCAACGACTTTCGCTACAGCGTAACCCCCATGCTCTTTGGGTTCGATGGGGGAGACGGCGTGAAAGTGGCGCTCACCGAGGCCGACCTCCACAGCTACCCCGCCCTCTACCTGCAACCCGACGGGGCGAGCGCCGTCAAGGGATTTTGGACGTACTACCCCAAAACGCAAACGGTGGGCGACACGTACACCGGCCCAAAAATCACCGCCTACGAGGACTACCTCGCCGTGAACACCGGCGCGCACAAGTACCCCTGGCGGGTTATCATCGTGGCGGAGGAGGACAAAGACCTGATGACCAACCAGCTGGTAATGTTGCTCTCGTCGCCGCAGAAGGAGGGTATAGATTTTTCATTTGTGAACGACGCGCCGGGCATGTCGGCGTGGGAGTACTGGCACGACGCGCGGCTCGAAACGTCGGGGCTGCCCTCGGGGTGGAGCAACATCAGCAACGGAAACGGGCCGGGCATATACAAGCACTACATCGACTTTGCGCGGCAGTACGGCTTCCGGTACATTACCATCGATACCGACGGGCAGCACAACCTGACGGGCACCGAGCAGCGGGAGATAGTAAACTACGGCCGCGACAGCGGCGTGCTGGTGGTAAAGTGGGACTACATTGCCGATATTATGCACAACCAAAATCGGCTGAGCGGCCTCAAGAATGTAGGTTACTCCTGCATTAAGGTGGACTTTTTTTACCGCACCGACCAGCAGGGCGTGGAGGTGATAGACAAGCTGGCCGACGCCGCCGCCCGGCTGGGGCTGACCCTCCTGCTGCACGGATGCCCCGTGCCCCACGGCCTGCACCGCACCTACCCCAACATCCTGAGTTACGAGGCGGTAACCGGCGAGGAGAACTATAAGTGGGACGAAAAGCGCGACGGCGGACGGCTGCCCACCGCAAAGTACCACGTAGAAATTCCCTTTATCCGCCAGCTGGTGGGGCCTATGGACTACACGCCCGGCTCGCTGCGCAACGTGCACTACTCGGGCTACCGGCCCGTGTGGAGCGGAATACCCATGAGCATAGGCACCCGCGCCCACGAGCTGGCCATGTACGTAATGTACGACATGCCCCTGGCCTACCTCTGCGACAACCCCGCCTCGTACCGCGCCAACCCCGCGGCAATGAAGTACCTCAGCAAGGTGCCCACCGCCTGGAGCGAAAGCCTTGCCCTCGACGGAAAGGTGGGCGAGTACGCCATGATAGCCAAGCGAAAGGGCAGCGCGTGGTTTGTAGCGGGCATGACCAACGAGAGCGAGCGCACGTTTGCCGTGAGCAAAGTTGCCGATGTGCTGGGCAGCATCCCCAACAGCGATCAGTATAAGCTGATACTCTACCGCGACGACCGCCCGCGCAGCGACAACAACGCCACCGCCATGCTCGCCACGCCCACAACCATCGACGAGCTGCTGGCTGGCGGCGACATCAGCTGCTCGCCCGAGGGCGGGTTTGTTATACAGGCATTCGTGGCAGGCTCTGCCGACGACCCCGACAAGGTAGATGATGATGATGATGATGATGATGATGATGATGATGATGGCGGCGCCACGGCTATCGAAAAGCAGGCCGCCGCCCCCCACGCGCAGGCTTACGCCAGCGCCAATGGGTCTGTTCTGACCATCAGTAGCGAGGCCAACATCCATGCGGCCTCCCTGATAAACATGCAGGGCGCTGTGGTGGCGCAGCAAAAGTATGCAGGAAATTCCACGGAGGAACGCTTGAGCATTGAGCGCCTTCCCTCGGGGCTATACATAGTAAGCGTTGAGACCACCAACGGCGCTTGCTCGTTCAAGTTTTTCAAGTAGTTTTTTATTAATCTTTTTATTAACTGTTTAAATCTAAATGCAATGAAAAAAACAATGTTTACAAAAATTGTGGCTTCGGGATTATGCGTATTCGGAAGCCTGAACGTGTGGGCAGTACCAGAACCTGCCTTTGAAACCTCGACACCCTTTGCGGACGTTGGTAACCCT
Source organism: Prevotellaceae bacterium (assembly GCA_031263185.1). Classification (GTDB taxonomy): domain Bacteria; phylum Bacteroidota; class Bacteroidia; order Bacteroidales; family UBA932; genus JAITMY01. The sequence continues at coordinate 6,942 of JAISGH010000114.1, forward strand.
CGCGAAGCCGGAGGCAACGTGTGGGGAGACTACAACAAAGATGGTAAGCCGGATGTTTTTATCTTCGGCTATGGTACATTCAAGCTGTACCAAGGTAACGGAGACGCTACATTTACCGATGTTACCGATGCCATTTTCGGCGCTGACCATCCTACTTCACTGTGGCTCGGCTCTGCTGCATGGCTGGACTACGACAAAGACGATAATTTAGACCTGATTATCGCCGGAAACGATGGCACAAGCGACGTTACTGTGGTTTACAAAAACTCCGGAGCGCCCGACTACACGCTGACCGCCGACCCAAATATTAGCCTTCCGGCAATGCAGAGCGGCGATGGAAGCGCCACCGGCCGCTTCATTGCGGTGGCAGATTACGATGGCGATGGCTATCCTGATGTATTGATGACTGGCAAGAGTGACAACGCTTCAACGTTTTCACTCTACAAAAACAACGCTGGTACGGGCTTTACCCTGCAAGCGACAGCGTTCAACGGCGCAAACTTTACGCAGGTAAGCAGGGGTAGCGTAGCATGGGGTGATTTCAACGGCGATGGCAAGCCTGATATTCTGTTCAACGGCAACACCGTTAGCCCCGACCAAAGGTATGCGGGTATCTACAAAAACAACGGTGACGGAACCTTTGCCCTCATACCGCTAAAGACTGCTGACGACAGAGATATTACTGTTGAGAAAGGAGAGGTGGCGTGGATTGACTATGACAAAGATGGCGACCTCGACGTGCTGATTACAGGGTCAGGCGAGTGGGCAAAATCCGATGGCTGGGGATTTGAGTGGTGGACAACTTACCTGCTCCGCAACAACGGCGACGAAACCTTTACCCAGGTAACCGACTTCGGTATCGGCACAACTTGCGAGTCGTCCGTAGCGGTGGGAGATATAAACAAGGACGAGTACGATGATGTGGTACTCATAGGCCAAAACAACTATGGCGTTTTTTACAACAACGGCGATGGCACGTTTACAAAGACGCAAACTTTGATTTTGGGTCAAATTACAAAAGGCATGGTTAGCTTGGTTGACGTTGATGGAGATGATGACTTGGATTTTGTTACAATGGGTAATGCTGACCCACTTCCTACTCCCACCCTCTACCGGAACAAGTATCCCGAAGGAGCCGGTATCATTGTGGTCCCGCCTTTCCCTGAGCCGGCAGAAGTAGAGTTGGTAGAGTTTACCGAGCAAACAACCCCTTTCCCTGTAAACCTGCAAAAGGGTGGCGCTGCTTGGGGCGACTATGACAACGACGGCGACCTCGACGTGCTCGTTTGGGGGTACTACGACAGCGAAAGCGCAACCCTCACCAAGCTCTACCGGAACAACGGCAACGGTACTTTTACCGACCAAACCAACGCTGTGCTTGGCTCCTCGTTCCCAAAGATTGCCAAAGGTGCGGCGGCGTGGCTTGACTACGACAATGACGGCAACCTTGACCTCATCGTGTCCGGCGCAGTGTCCGGCGTACTTAAGGAGAGTGATGCGCCATTCCAGCAAACAACGGTTACGGAAATTTATACCAACGCAGGGCCTATTGAAGGATACCTGTTGAGAAAAGCGCAGATGACAAAAACCGTAAACGGCAAGGAAGAAGACGTATTTCAACCCTTCGATTTTGAGAAGTCAGGAGGTGTATCTCGCAACATTGCCATTGCCGACTACGACAACGACGGGTGGCAGGATATTCTCATCAGCTCGCGCTACTCCGATGTGGGCCTTGAGGAAACCGAGCGCCGCTTTGAAATTTATAAAAACAAATCCAAAGGAAACGGAAGAACCTTTGAGCTGCAGCCAAACACAAGCACCGGCATTGTTGTAGGCAACGGCGGTGGCATTGCCTGGGGCGACTACAACAAGGATGGCTATCAGGATATTCTTTTCAGCAGCTACAGAGACGGTGAAAATGGTGGCTGGCTTACGGGAATATTTACCAACAACGGCGATGGCACCTTTACCGAAACGCTCTTCTTCCTTGATGGTGCCGACTACGGCCACCCTGAAGATGGAAAAAGGAAGTTTGGCACGGAAACAGGCGAGGTTACGTGGGTGGACGTTAACGCCGATGGATACTTGGATGCCGTTATTACAGGCTCCGGAAATATGTATAAATTCAATGGCGACCTCAGAACATATACTGAATGGGGGTTTGAGTGGTGGAAAACCGTGCTGTTTATTTACAACCCCGAAAGCCGCGCTTTCGGCGGTGGTCTTCTTCAAGAAATGTTTACCCGGATGGGCGGTACCTGCGAGTCGGGTGTTACCTGGGTTGACCTGAACGACGACGGCCTGCCCGATGTGATTACGTCCGGTCAGCATGAGGGCAGCTCAGTCAACTACAACACCAGCAATGGCGTGTTTAACCGTCAAAGCTTGGGTAAGAACCTGTCGCAAGGCACTGTTACCGCTGTCGACTACGACAAGGACGGCAAGATGGACATCTTGGCAACAGGTCAGGAGGGCGTTGTGCTGTTCAAGAATACGGGCAGCATTACCCCTGTTGCTCCCGCCGCTCCCACAGGTTTCACCGCCACCCCGGGCGAGGACGGTGCGCTGACCCTTAGCTGGGCTGCTGCTTCCGAGCCAACCATACGCTACAACATTTTTGCAAAGAAGTCGCTTTCCGCGTATTCCGAATTTGTTATTAGCCTGCTGCCCGTAGATGTAGAAACGGGTGCGCTAAGGGTGAGCTACGACCACCTCGCCCTGCTCTCCACCAACAGCTACGCCCTCAAGGGCATTGACGGAGGCGAGTACACCGTGGGTGTGCAGGCCGTAAGCGTCAACGGCAGGACGAGCGCCTTTACTACCGCAACCGTAACCGTTGCCGGTGGTAACAGCAGCGGCACGAGCGTGAGCAAGGGGCTAACCGGCGCTTTCAGCGCCTACAAGAGCGGCGAGGCTATTGTGGTAACCACCGACATTGCTAAGGAAGCAACGCTGGAGGTGTACAGCATTAGCGGCGCCAAGGTTTGGTCAAAAACCGGCTCCCTTGCAGGTACCACCTACATTACCGGCTTGCAGCAGGATGCGGTGTACCTTGTGGTGCTTCGCGCAGGCAACAAATCGGGCGTGAAGAAGGTGACGTTGTAGGGGCAGGGCTTGCCCCTGCCCTTGTCCCTGTTGTTGTTGCTGTTGTTATCGCCGTTGTTGTTGTTATCGCCGTTGTCCCTGATGTCCCTGATGTCCCCGTTGTCCCTGATGTCCCTATTGTCCCTATTGTCCCTGATATATTGTTGGCATGACCATCAGGGCAGGGCAGGGCAGGGCAGGGGCAAGCCCTGCCCCTACGTCGGCATCAACATCAACATCATCCTCACCCATTTTTAAGGGAACTTCTAAAAACTCCCCAAATGGGGTAATGAGGTCGGGTGTAGGGAATAATCTATCGGCTACTGAGGTAGTCTTGTTATAAAAATTAGGTTGGGAATGAGGTTCTTTTGAGAGTTCAACCTCATTTTTACCTTATTTTTTCAACAAAACAACCTCAGTAGCAAAGATAGCAACGATGTACATTGACCTCATTACCTCATTTGAGAAAGTTTTTAAGAATTTCTTTAAGAAAAAAACGTCTTCAATTTAACCCAATTAATTATTTAACCAATTTTAATTATCAATATGCTATGCGAAGAATTAAATCTATAATGCTGGTTGTCGTCGCCATGCTGAGCGGCGGCATCTTGAACGCCCAAATCCTCGTCAACGGCCGTGTTGTTGACGCCAAAACGCAGGAGCCGCTGGCGGGCGTAACGGTCGTGGTGGTTGGCGCCACCACGGGGGCGCTCACCGGGCCCGGAGGCGACTACTCCATTACGGTGGAGGCAAATGCCAGCCTGCTTTTTCAGTTTATGGGCTACCAACCTCAAACCGTCAGGGTCGACGGACGCGCTACCCTCAACGTCAGCTTGGCGGAGGAAGCTTTTGATTTGGACGAAGTGGTGGTGGTAGGCGCCTCGTTCCGAAAGAGCGACCTCACCGGTGCCGTAAGCAGCGTAAGTTCCAAAACGCTGGAGGAAAGGCCGGTTACCACCATCAACGAGGCCATTCAGGGGCGCGTGGCGGGGGTGTTCATTTCGCCGGCCTCCAAGCCCGGCGACGATGCCTCCATCAAAATCCGCGGAACCAACTCCATTGGCAACATTACCGACCCTAACAGCACTGACCATACCAACCCTATCTACGTGGTGGACGGCTTGGTGATGGATAACTTCGGCTCGGGCTGGGGCGCTATCAACATCAACGACGTGGCCTCGGTGGAGGTGCTCAAGGATGCCTCGGCCACCGCCCTCTACGGCTCGCGCGCCTCCAACGGCGTGGTGCTCGTCACCACCAAAAAGGGCAAGGCCGGAGAGGGAAAGGTGAGCTACGACAGCTGGGTGGGTATTCAGCAGTACGCCTACACTCCCCCAAAAATGGATACTAAGGATTTGTACGAGCTGCGCCGCCAAGCCTACATCAACGGCTACACCACTACGGAGATTTACGCCACAAACCCCAACCTGCTTGGCGCCTACATTGAGCAGCGCGTTGACAACCCCGACTACACCGGAGTGTTTGCCCCCTACGAACGGCAATCCTACAACGCCAACAGCAACTACGACTGGCTGAAGGAGGTTACCCAAACCGGCGTTCAGCAGGACCACCTGCTAAGCTTCACGGGAGGCTCGGACAGGAACTCCTACTACCTGAGCTTTGGCTACTCCGACCAAAAGGGGCTGGTGAAGAATACGGGGCTAACCAAGTATACGGGGCGCGTCAACGCCGAGCAGCTTATTAAGTCGTGGCTCAAGGTGGGCACCAACACCTCGTTTACCCGCAGCACCGACACCAGGGTGGAAGACGCTACGGTGCAGCGGGCGTGGAACGCCAACCCCATGCTACCCATCGACGCCTCGGACGAGTTGATGACGCTCAACTACCAGGGCATTTACGACCAAAACTCGTTCAACCCTATCCGCTCGCTGTCGATTGCGGACGACCGTACGCGCAGCCGCCTGCTCACGGCCAGCTACATCAACCTCAACCCTCTTGAGGGGCTGAACATCCGCTCCACCTTCTCGATGGACTACCTTGAGGAGGCGCGGTACAAGTACACGCCCAAGGATATTCAGGAGTCAAGGCGCTACGCGCACAACGGGCAGGCCGAGCATACGCTCGACCACCGCACCATCCTGCAGTGGGATAACACCATTACCTACGAAAAAACGCTGGGCGACCACCGCATTAACCTGCTGGCGGGCACCAGCGCCACGCGCAACGACCGCAGCTACACCTACGCCACCGGCAAGGGCTACGGAACGGACTTTTTTTCGTACTACCGCCTCAACAGCGCCTACAAAACCAACGAGCGCGACATCGGCTCGGAGTTTACAACCGCTACGCTGCTGTCGTACATTGCCCGCGCCAACTACAATTACGCCAACCGCTACCTGCTGACGGCTACCTTGCGCTACGACGGCTCGTCGAAGTTTATGGAGGGGCACCAGTGGGGGGCATTCCCATCTTTCTCCGCCGCGTGGAACGTTACGGAGGAAAGCTTTATCAAAGACCTCCTTGGCAGCCAGCGCGTGCTGGACAGGCTGAAGGTACGCGCCGGCTTCGGCATGGTGGGAAATCAGGAGATAGGCGACTTTGCCTTCCGAACCCTGTACGATGCCCGCGTGAGCAACCGGGAGGTGAGCTACGCGGCGCAGGGGCGAAAGGGTAACCCCGACGTAACGTGGGAAAAGCAGCAGCAGTACAACCTGGGGGTTGACCTCGACTTATGGGGCAGCCGGATACAGCTCACCGCCGATGCCTTCTACATCAAAAACAAAGACCTGCTGATGACCCACTCGCTGCCGGCTACCACCGGATTTAAAGACATCGTGGAGAACATCGGCGCCATTACCAACAAGGGTATTGAGCTGTCGGCTTCGGCCAAGGTTATCAAGGCGGGTGATTTTGAGTGGAACCTTGCCGCTACCTTTTCTGTCGACAGAAACGAGGTAACCCAGCTCTACGGCAGCAAGGACGTGGTGTACAACTACAACGGAGACCGTCAACTCGAAAAAACGGGCAACCTCTTTCTGGGCGAATCGCGCAACACCATCTACATTCTCCAAACCGGCGGCATTGCTCAGGCGGTGGACTTCTCTACCGACGCAAACGGAAACCCGCTTTTTCAGGGGCATCCCGTCACGTTTATAAGGGACGACGCAAACAGCACGTCCGTTGACCGCTGGAACGGCAACCGCGTTAGCCCGGGCGACCTTTACCCTGTAGACGCCAACGGCGACGGCGAAATCACCGAGGCCGACCGCGTGATAGTAGGCTCTACCGACCCCAAGTTCTACGGCGGGTTCTCAACCGAGTTCTCGTGGAAGGGAATTTCCCTCAACGCGGTGTTTACCTACTCCTACGGTGCCCAGAAGTTAAGCCCTTACTACGAAGGGCTAATCGGCAGCGTGGGCAGCAGCGCCGCCTCTGTCGATTTGGTGGGCAACACGTGGACGGCGGAAAACCCCAACGCAGAGTTTCCGCGCCCCATTGCCGGCTTCGACTACCCGCACTACACGGCGGGCAACATGGACTTCAGCGTGCAGGACGCCTCCTTTTTGCGACTGTCGGCGCTCACCCTTGCCTATACCTTCCCCCGCAGCCTCACGGGCAAGGTGGGGATTAGCAACCTCAGGCTGTACGCAACCGGCTCCAACATGTTTTGCCTCACCCCCTACAAGGGCTTCGACCCCGAAACGGGCGACTGGTATCCCCCAACCAAGATGTACGTATTTGGCATTAATCTAAGTTTCTAAATTTTTAATTACATAAAACGATGAATACTATACAGCTAAAAAGAAAGCAAAGAAAGGCAACCACAGGCGCCGCTGCATTGGGACTTGCGGCCGCGCTTACGCTCGCTTCCTGCTCGGACTTTCTCAATCAGGAATCGAAAATAGCGCTCACCGAAGAGGAGGTCTATTCGGACATCCGGAACGTTGCGCCGCTGGTGGACGGCCTCTACACCACCTACCGCAACCTCCGCGGCGGACGCGCCGGGCTAATGATAAACCTTGGCCTGGACGAAAGCCAGCAGGGAAACTTCCAGCTAAACTCCGAAAAGCAGCAGTCGGGGCTAGACAAGTACAACGGCCTGCTGGCGCCCGAATCGCCGCAGGTATCTGCGATATGGTCAAACCGCTGGCCGCTCGTTACTACCGCCGCCAAGGCCATTGACGTGCTCGGAAAGGTAGAGGAAACGGCCAGCACGCTGACGCTACTTAGCGAAGCCAGCTTTTTTCGCGGATTGGGAATGTTTGAGCTGAGCATGTTTTTCGGTGAAATTCCTATCATCGACGTCAGCCGCTCCAGCGAGCTGGGCTCCGGAAGGCAACCCTTGACCGAGGTGTGGACCTACATTATTAACGATTTCAAGAAGGCAGCCGAAAACCTTCCCCCTCGCCAAAGCGCTCCCAAGCGGGCAACCTCCGGTGCGGCATGGGCTATGCTGGGCAAAGCCTACATGTGCGCCCCCGAAGAAACCGGCCTGCGCGACTACGCCGAGGCAAAGAAATGCTTTGAGGAGGTCATGAAGGGCGGATACAGCCTTGTGTCCAGCTACGCAATACTGTTCTCCAACGACCTCGACCCGAACATTTGGCAGCAAAACACCTCAGAGTCTATCTTTGAGCTGCAGTACGAAAACCTGTACCCCGACCAAAATTATTGGGAGTGGGACTGCGGATCGCGCGCCTGCGACAGCTGGTTTGGGCAGGAATGTTACTTTGCGGGCTACGATTTTCTGCTGCCAACGCCCTTTGCCTACGGCACTGTGGACACGGGCGGCCTCTGGGAAAATGGAGACTTGCGCAGAAACGTCAACCTGCGCTACGATTTTACCTACGAAAAAATGGAGGTAACCAAGGACGCTGACGGCAACGATGTAACAACCACCAAGCTTATAACCCCCGACCTCTCAAAAACCGAGTGGACGGGCACTACCGACGAGCTGGAGCCGCACATCAAGAAGTGGGAGGACTACCGCACCGACGAAAAAGTAGCAGGCGGAGACCTTAACATGTGGAACTCCGCCAAGAATCACCCGCTCATCCGCCTTGCCGACATCTACCTGCTCTACGCCGAGTGCCTGCACAGAACGGGTACATCGGGCGTCGATGGCGATAAAGATGCCTACGTGATGAAGGTGCGCAACCGCGCATGGGGAGGCAGCGGCGCCCCGCCAATGCCGGAATCGGGCGATTTCATCAAAGCCCTCATGGACGAGCGTATGCGTGAGCTCTGCTTCGAGGGCTGGAGGCGGATAGACCTGATACGAACAGGTTTATTTGTAGAGCTGGTCAGCTCGCGCAACCGCTGGGCAAGGGAAGAGCACGGCGGCGCTCCAATACCCGACTTCTACATGCGCTACCCAATCCCCGACGACGAAATCAAAACCAACGAAGACCTCGCCAACGGCGCCAACCCGCAAAATCCGGGGTACGCACGATGAATTGAGAGCTGATACGTCAGGTTAATCGGAATTTATAGGGAGTGTGAAAGTGTAATATTAGCATCCCATTACGCTTTCTGCTCCCTGTATTTTCCTTAGTATATCATAAAAAAATCGTAACTTTGGCAAAAATCGGTGATTTTTTATGAGCAGCAAAACAGGTAATATCACCTATTTTTCAGATCATCTGGATGAGCAGTATGGTAAGCGGGGTAGCGTCAGCCGCGAACAGTATGAGCAAGGATTTGAGGTGCTCAAGCTTGGCGTGGTGCTTCAGTAGCTTCGCCGAAAAGAAGGGCTTACGCAAGAAAAGTTGGCGGAAAAATGCGGCACAAGCAAGTACTATATTTCTCGCATTGAAAATGACGCGAGCGATATTCGATTTTCTACCCTAACCCGAATTATTTGGAATGGATTGGGAAAACATCTGAGGCTTAGCGTGGAGTAATTACCGGTAAAAAGGCAAAAGTATATCACAAAAAATTTGTAACTTTGGCAAAAATCGCTTGCCATGAAATATTTACCGATAGGAATACAGTCGTTTGAGAAGCTGCGCGAAAGGAATTACCTTTACGTGGATAAGACAAAAGAAATCTACGACCTCATCGCAGCCGGAGATATTTACTTCCTCTCCCGCCCGCGCAGGTTTGGAAAATCTTTGCTCATTAGCACAATGGATGCCATTTTCAGCGGGCGGAAAGACCTGTTTGAAGGGCTGTACATTTACGACAAGTGGGACTGGACTGAGCAATATCCGGTAATTAGGCTGGATTTTGGAGGACTTACTTTCAAAACTCCGAAAATGCTGGCTAATTCGTTGTCGTACTTTGTAAATAAGATTGCGTCAGAAAATAGCATCATCCTTAGAAGTACAGAAACTCCTACTCAATTTGCCGAGCTAATAGAGCAGCTGCACATTTCCACAGGGCAAAAGGTAGTCGTGCTTGTTGACGAGTATGACAAGCCGATTACCGACCACCTCTTGAATCCAGAGGTGATGAATGAAAACAAAGATACACTTCATGATTTTTATCAGGTGCTGAAGGCATCCGATGATCATATCCGCTTCATTTTCTTAACGGGCGTTTCCAAGTTTGCAGGCGTATCGGTTTTTTCGGCGCTGAACAACCTCAATGATATTTCATTAAAGTGGCGCTATGCTTCTATCTGCGGCTACACTCAAGCGGAGTTGGAGAGCAACTTTACCGAATATATTGATGAAGCTGCCCTGCACAACAGCATGAGCGGGGAAGAGCTGCTGAATGAAATCCGAAAGAACTACAATGGCTACTCGTGGGACGGCAGCGTTTCGGTTTACAACCCCTTTTCGACGCTGCTGTTTTTTAGCAATGGGGAGTTTGCCAACTACTGGTTCAGCACCGGAACGCCGACCTTTTTGGTAGAGCTGCTAAAAAAGCGAAACAAAGTTGAATTTGTCTTGGAGCCAATTCAGGCCACGTCGAGTACATTTGAGAGCTACGACCCCGTCAACATCGGCGAAATCCCCCTGCTGTTTCAAACAGGTTACCTCACCATTAAGCAGAAGGAGTTGATATTTGGCCAGCCACAGTACACGCTTGGAGTTCCCAACGAAGAGGTAAGAAAATCGTTCTTGGCGAGCTTGCTGAACGGTTACAGCAGCTACCCCGCAGGGCAAATCCCTACCCTGATGCAGCAGCTGCAGAAGCAAATATGTGCAGGAGATACCTCCGGCATGGAGCGAAACCTGCGTATGCTCTTGGCGCATATCCCCAACATACTGCATATCGAAAAGGAGGCCTACTACCACTCCCTCTTCCTACTGCTGATGAAGCTCCTCGGCTTCGACATTCAGGGAGAGCTGCTCACCAACATCGGGCGGATTGACGCGGTGTGGCGTCAGCCCGGGTTGACGGTAGTTGCCGAGGTGAAGTACCACGCCGAAAAGGATATCGAAAGTTTGCTGGATGATGCTATGAAGCAAATCCGCGACCGCCGCTACTACGAGGCGTTTCTTGCCGACGGAAAAGTTACGCTGATGGGCATTGCTTTTTCCGGAAAAGAGGTGAGGTGCAGGCTGGAAAGTGTAAGCTGATTAGCGTCGTATTCTTGGCTAACCTGACGAATACGCTACTACTTCCATTCTATTATTCCATAAAAAGACAGCTATTTTAATTTTATTCATACCAAAAACATTCTCAGTTACGATGAAAAACTTTCGGTTCTCAACTTCAACCTTTCGCTTTCAGCTTGCCGCGGCATTTGCTTTGTGCGCCGGCGCGGCCTTAGCAGCGCCCATGCAGCGCGAATTATCTTCAGGATGGCAATTCCGGCAGGCGCGGTTAACCAGCTGGTATCCGGCAGCGGTGCCGGGTGTGGTGCACACCGATTTGCTGGCCAGCAAGCTCATTGAAGACCCTTTTTTTCGCCTCAACGAGCGAGGGCTACAGTGGATTGACAAGGAAGACTGGATTTATCAAACCTACTTTAGCGTAAGCCGGGAAGAAATGGAAAAAAGCAACATCCGCCTTCACTTTTATGGCTTGGACAACTACGCCGACGTGTACCTGAACGGCGAAAAGGTGCTTGTTGCCGACAACATGTTTCGCGAGTGGACGGTAAGCGTCAAGGACAAGCTCAAGCAGGATAGCAACCTGCTCTACATCTACTTTCATTCGCCCATAAAGGTGGACATTCCAAAGTTCGACGCGCTGCCTTTTCAGTACCGCACAGGTCCCGACCAGTCGGAGAACGGCGGGATTTTCGACAAGCGCGTGAGCATTTTTGCCCGCAAGGCCGGCTACCAGTACGGCTGGGACTGGGGGCCTCGCTTTGTAACCACGGGCATTTGGCGTCCGGTAGCGCTTGAGGCGTGGAGCGGCGCGCGCATAGAGGATGTGCACATTCGGCAAAAGGAAGTCAGCAGCAGCCGCGCAGCTGTTGCAGCCAGCGTAGAGCTGCTTTCCGACGCCGATGTAGCGGGCGTGAAGGTCGTAGTCAGGAATAAAAATTCCGGTAAAATTTACGGCGAAAAAACGCTTAACCTTCGGCAGGGCATTAACAGCGTATCCGTTGATTTTACCATAAAGAAGCCCAAGCTGTGGTGGAGCAACGGGCTGGGAGAGCCGCACCTCTACGCCTTTCAGGTAGAAGCGCTGGGCGCCTCCGGAAGCCTCGACGCAAAAACCGTTACCACCGGATTGCGCTCGCTCAGAGTAATCAACAAGCCCGACGCCGACGGCGAGGCGTTTTACTTTGAGCTCAACGGCGTGAAGGTATTTGCCAAGGGCGCCAACTACATTCCGCAGGATAACTTTTTGCCCCGCGTTACGGCGGCGCAGTACGAAAAGACCGTGCTGGATGCCGTAAACGCCAACATGAACACTCTTCGCGTGTGGGGTGGGGGCATTTACGAAAACGACCTGTTCTACGAGCTGTGCGACAGGCACGGCATCATGGTGTGGCAAGATTTCATGTTTGCCTGTAGCCTTTACCCGTCGGAAGGCGCATTTTTGGAGAACATCCGTCAGGAGGCCATTGAGAATGTGAAGCGCCTGCGCAACCACCCCTCCATTGCGCTATGGTGCGGCAACAACGAGGTGTACTACTTTTGGACGCTCTGGAACTTCGACGAGTACTACCGCAAGCAAAGCCCCGAGTACGAAAAAATTATCTGGAAGCAGTACACCGACCTGTTCGACGGCGTGCTGCCCGAGGTAGTGTCTGCCCACAGCCCGGGCACGTTCTACTGGCCATCGTCGCCCTACAACCGGAACAAGGACGAAGACCACAACGGCGACCGCCACTACTGGGGCGTGTGGCACGGCAACGTCCCCACCTCCGATTTCAACGTGGTGAAAAGCCGGTTTTTTAGCGAGTACGGTTTTCAGTCATTCCCCGAATTGGCGTCGGTAAAAATATTTGCGCCCGACAGCGCCGACTGGAGCATCACCTCGGAGGTGATGATGGCGCACCAGCGCGCCGGCGACTACGCCAACCTCCGCATTGCCGACTACCTGAAGCGGGAGTACAGGCTGCCCCAAAAATTTGAAGATTTCCTGTACATGAGCCACGTGCTGCAGGGCGATGCCGTAAAAACAGCTATTGAGGCGCACCGTCGGGACATGCCCTACTGCATGGGGACGCTCTTTTGGCAGCACAACGACTGCTGGCCTGTGGCGTCGTGGGCAAGCCGCGACTACTACGGCCGCTGGAAGGCGCAGCACTACTTTGCGCGGAATGTTTACAGAGATATTTTGGTATCGCCCATTGTTGACGGGCAAAAATTGAGCGTATTTGTCGTTTCGGACAGGCTAACGCCCACCGAGGGGCTCCTGAACCTGAAAGTTATGAAGCTGGACGGAACGCTTATCAGCGAAGTGAGCAAAACCCTGAAAATCCCGGCCAACGCCAGCCGCAAGCACCTGTCGCCGGATGTCGACAGCCTGCTCAAGGGTACGCCGCGCAGCGAAGTGCTGGTGGCGGTGCAGCTCGCCGACAAGTCGGGAGAGGTGTACAGCAACCGCTACTTCCTGACGCTGCAAAAGGACGTTGATTTTCCGGCGCCCAGCATTTCGCGCAGCATTAGGCCTGTGGCCGATGGATTTGAGGTAACCCTGCAATCGGACAAGTTTGCCCGCGCCGTATTTCTATCCCTTAGCGGCATTGATAACTTTTTTGAGGATAACTACTTTGACATCCTGCCCGGGCAAACGGTAAGGGTATTGGTCAAAACGCCGCTTTCGGAGGCCGAATTTAGCCGCCAGCTGAAAGTAAGAACGATTGTAGCGGAGAGCTGAAAAAATTTCTAACTTACAATAATTCTACTCCGGATGAAGCTGAGAGATGGTTTTAGCGGACAACGGCAATTGTCTGTTCCTTCAACGATAATAAGAGGAATGGAGCAGCACGAAACAGGTAAAGATTTGTACGTTACCGAGATTGGATTTTACCCCAAGGCTGCCCACCACTACCGGATACGCCCCAACGGAGGCGCCGACCACATTTTTATATACTGCATCAACGGTCAGGGTTGGTTTGAGGTAAACGGAAGCAAGAAAAAGGTTGCCGAGAACCAGTTTTTCATCATTCCCGCAGGTATGCCGCACAGCTACGGCGCGGCCGAGAGCGCTCCGTGGACAATCTACTGGATACACTTTCAGGGGCAAAAAGCGCAGTCACTGGTAGCGCCGCTCATGCGCAACGGCTGCAACCGCATAGATGTAAGCGACGAGTCGCGCATTGAGCACAGAATACAGCTGTTTGAGGAAATTTACGCCGCTGTGGAAAGCGGCTTTACCTACGAAAACATGCTCTACTCCGGGCTTTGCCTGTACCATTTTCTGGGTACGCTGCTTTACGTAAAGCAGTTCAGGCAAATAGGAATTGGCAAGGTGAGGGGCGACGTTGTAGATTTGGCCATTCACTACATGCACGAGAACATGGAGAAGGACATCAGCATGTACGATTTGGTGAAGCTCTTGGGCTACTCTTCCTCGCAGTTCAACGTCATCTTCAAGCAGCGGGTCGGCATACCTCCCAAGCAGTACTACCTCCAGCTGAAAGTACGCGAGGCCTGCAAGTACTTGAACTTTACTAATATGAAGATTAACCAGCTGTGCTATAAAGTTGGAATTGAGGACCCGTTTTACTTTTCCCGCATATTTACAAAAATCATGGGGTGCTCCCCCATAGAGTACAGAGAAATGAAGAAAGGGTAGGGGGGAGTTCAAAAAAACTCAACTCCCTTTTTGCGGCTCTACGTTTACAAGCGATACCGTTTGCTCAACAGCCTTGAGCAGCACTTTCACCTGCTCCGGCGAGTAGCCTTCGAACTTGTACGCCAGCTTGCCGGAGGCGTCGAACAGGTAGCAGCGGGGAATATTTTTTTCGGCAAACAGAGCGTAGATTTTGCGCTCGGTGTCGGCGTAGGCGGGGAAAGTGAACGCCCGCTGCCGCCACAGAGAGTCAACGTCGGCGGATGTTTGCTCGCGCGCAAAGCCCACAATGGCAATTTTTCCGCTTTCGCCGTACTTTTCGTAAAGCTCCTGTATGGACGGCAGCTCTGCCTGGCATCCGGGGCACCACGTGGCAAAAAATACAACGAGGCTTGGCCTGCCAAGTAAGCTTTGGGAGGTTACCGTATCCGCCAAGCTGAACGCAGGCATACCGTCGCCTACCTTAATATCCCGAACTTTGGCGCTGCACGAAGCCGCCAGCGCAGCGACAGCCAACAAAAATAGCGTTTTCTTCATTTTTGCAGAAGTTTTATGATGTTTATACAAATGTTTTTTCGCTGCCGCCGCTGCAAAATCCTCGCTGCCGCATAGCCTCAAACGTAATGATGGCCGCAGCAACCGATACGTTGAGCGAATCGATGGCGCCGCGCATGGGGATTTTTATTCGCGCATCGGCGGCGCGCAGCCAGAAATCCGTTAGCCCGTCGGCTTCGGCGCCCGCTACGATGGCGCACGGGCTGCGCATGTCCGCCTCATGGTACCATGTTGCCGACCGGAGCGCGGCGGCCAGCGTTTTTACGCCGCGCTTTCGCAAAAAGTCCAGCGCCTCGCCCGACGTGCAGCACGCCACCTGAACGGTGAACAGGCACCCCACGCTGGAGCGCACCACGTTTGGGTTGAACACGTCGCACTGCGGGTCGCAAACCACCACGGCGCTAACCCCAGCAGCGTCGGCGGTGCGCAGAATAGCGCCGAGGTTGCCCGGCTTCTCCACCGCCTCGAGCACAATGATAAGCGGATTTTGGGGCAGCTGCAAGCTCTCCAGCCGCAGCGCCTTTTGCGCGGCTACCGCCAGCAGGCCGTCGCTGCCGGCGCGGTAGGCCAGCTTTTCAAATACCGCAGGCGACACCTCAAAGCATTGCTCTGCCTTGGGCAGCGGGCTGCTGCTGCTCCAAATATCGCGGCAAACAAAGAGCGTTTGCAGGGCGTATCCTCCCTGCACCGCCAATCCTGCCTCGCGCGCGCCCTCCACCACGAACAATCCGCTACTGCGGCGCTCGCGGACTTTCTCCACGAGCGCCAGCGCACCCTTAATGCGGGTATTTTGTAAAGAAGTTATCTTTTCCACCGCGCAAAATTACATGAAAATGCTGCGATTTCCAAGCGCGTGCGCGACAAAAATCTTTTGTTGTGGAGGGGAAGGAAAAATTCAAAATTTGCCCCGCCTCTACATGCCCTGCGCACGCCAGTAACATCAGCGCTAAGTATTTTCAACCCTTACTTCGTATTAATTAAAAGTTATATCAATAGAACATGGACACCGCCGAAAAAAAAGATTTAGCCGAAAAATAGCGAATTTTGTTACTTTCCGTTTGAAAATTCCGGAGATTTTTTCTTTCTTTGTAAATAATACTTTTTCCCATGAAAATATACCATTTAGGCGAGCATAGCTCTGTTTTGAATAGCTTTATCGCCGAAATCCGCGACGCTGCCGTACAAACCGACAGCATGAGGTTTCGGTATAACCTTGAGCGTATTAGCGAAATATTTGCCTACGAAATAAGTAAAAAAATGAGCAGCGACATGCTCACGGTGCAAACCCCGCTGGGAATTGCCGAGTTCCCTGTGCCGCGCGAAGAGGTGCTCATTGCCTCCATTATACGGGCGGCGCTGCCAATGCACCAGGGTATGCTTCGCTACTTTGACAAGGCGCAGAATGCGTTTATCTCGTCTTACCGTAAGTATGGAAAGGACAACAAGTTTACCATCTCGCTTGAGCACGTCTCCAGCCCCACAGTTGATGGCAAAACGGTAATACTGTGCGATACAATGCTGGCTACCGGAGCTTCGATAGAGTTGGCATACAGGGCTTTGCGCGAGCGAGGAACGCCGAACAAAACGCACATAGTAGCCATTATAGCCAGCAAAGACGGCGTAGAGCACATCAAAAAGAATCTTGGCAGCAGCAAGGAGCTGTCGCTCTGGGTAGGCGCTATTGACGATGAGCTCACCGTAAAATCCTACATCGTACCCGGCTTGGGCGATGCCGGAGATTTGGCGTACGGGGATAAGCTGTGAAATCTAAAATCTGAAATCCTTGAAAATAGCAAGCATTGATTTAGGTAGTCGCCCTGTGCTTTTGGCGCCTATGGACGAGGTTACCGACCCCTCTTTTCGCTTCATGTGCAAGCATTTTGGCGCTGCCATGATGTACACCGAATTTGTTTCGAGCGACGGGCTTATCCGGGATGCCGAGTCCAGCGTGGCCAAGCTCCGCATTTACGGCTACGAGCGCCCCATTGGCATCCAGCTGTACGGCCACCTTATTGACGCCATGGTGGAGGCTGCGCGCCTCGCCGAGCAGGCGCACCCGGACGTTATTGACGTAAACTTTGGCTGCCCGATGAAGAAAATTGCCAACCGCGGCGCCGGCTCGGGCATGATGTGCAACGTCCCCAAAATGGTAGAAATGACGCGGCAAATCGTAAACGCTGTGCGCCTGCCCGTAACCGTCAAAACGCGGCTGGGGTGGGACGAAAGCAGCAAAAATATTGTGGAGGTGGCCGAGCGATTGCAGGACGTCGGCATACAGGCTATTACGATACACGGCCGTACCCGCAGCCAAGTTTACAAGGGCGAAGCCGACTGGACGCTGATTGGCGCGGTGAAAAGTAACCCCCGCATGGCCATCCCCGTCATTGGCAACGGCGATGTAAAAAGCCCCGAGGGGGCAAAGGAGATGTTTGACCGCTACGGCGTTGACGGGGTCATGGTGGGGCGCGCCTCCTACGGCCGTCCGTGGATTTTCAGGGAAATAAACCACTACCTCGCAACCGGCGAGTTGCTCCCGCAGCCTGCCGTGAGGGAGCGTATAGCAATTGCCAAAGCGCACTTTGCAAAATCGCTTGAGTACAAGCAGGGCAAAAGCAGCATATACGAAATGCGGCGCCACTTTTGCTCCTACTTCAAGAGCCTGCCCAACTTTAAGGAAACGCGCCTCAAGCTTGTTACCTCCGAAGACCCGCAGGAGATATTTGCCTTGCTCGACTACGTTGGCGAGCAGTGGGGCGAGCCG
>JAISGH010000142.1 GCA_031263185.1 Prevotellaceae bacterium
AAGGCTAAATCTTTTTTTTGAGGCGCTATGAAAATTTCATTTTGAGTCTTTCCCCCCTCTCTCCTACCGTCATTCTCGCGAAAGTTTGAAACCTCATTTTTACCTAATTTATCTAACAAAACAACCTCAGTAGCAATGAATTAATACGCACATCAACAACCTCATTACCTCATTAAAACGATGAAATGGACACGAAAAAATGAGGTAATGAGGGTTGGATATATTATGCAACTATGTACTACTGAGGTTGTTTTGTTAGATAAATTAGGTGAAAAATGAGGTTTCCAGCTGCCCCACATTCTACAGGCGCGCAAAATTTCAGCTTGCTAAATCTTTTCCGTAAGCTTGCGCACCACGCGGAAGTTGTTGAAAAATTCCTTGGCAAATACGCGCAGCACCGTGTAGGTAGGAATGGCCACAAGCATCCCCAGTATGCCGCCCAAGCTGCCCGCAATGAGGATTATCAGAAATATTTCGAGGGGGTGCGCTTTTACGCTGTTGGAGTAGATGAACGGCTGCAATACCGACGCATCTATTGCCTGCACGGTAAAGAAAACGGCCAGCATTTTGAGCAAAAACGGAAAAAGCGCAACGTCTGTGCTGAAAGCCGTAACCAAGCATATAGCCGTTCCCAGCGCGTAGCTTATCAGCTGCCCTACGTAGGGAATCATGTTGAGTACGCCCGCCAAAAGCCCGATAAACAGCGCCTGACTCCACGAAAATCCTGCAATAAACGTCAGCCCAAGCGTTAGCAGGATCATCACGCACAGGATGTCGGAGAAAATGCCGATAAAGTACCGCACCAGCAGCCGGTGAATGGAGCTCAGCGCCCGCTTGATGTTGGCCTCGTAGCGCTGCGGAAAGAGGATAATAATTGCCTGATAAAAGAGGTTGTTCTCCTTGAGAAAGAAAAACGTAATGAACGATATGGCAAATATGGCAATGGCAAAATCCTTGACGGTAGCCGCCAGCGACCCAAAGAAAAGCGAGATTTGCGTTACGTTTACTATCTTTTCCAGCTCGTGGGAGAGCGCGGTTTTTACCGAAAATTCGGGGTCGGACGAAGCGTACTTGCGCACCAGAAGGTCTACGTCGTGCATCGGTTTGTCGAGCCGGCCAATAATTCCGTCCACATCAACGCGGCTAAGCTCGTTGAGCTGCCCTATGATGAGCGGCGTGAAAATGTAGAAAAACAGCACAAAGACCAGCCAAATGGACAGCAGCGTGAGCGCAGCGCGTACCGTTGTGGGGAGGCGCCACTTTTTGTAGCGTATCCGCGAAAACAGCACCATGAGCGGCTTGCCAACGAGCGACAGCACGGCGGCAATCAGCACGTAAGCTACAATATGCTGAAAGTACCAGACTACCATCAGCACAGCCGCTGTTGCTACAGCAATGATAATATATCGTGCAAGCTTATTCAACTGTAAAAAGAATAGATGAAAAAAAATTAAAGTATGGTTGCAAGTATTGTTTCTGCGCCGCGCACCTTCTGCCCCAAGGCAACCTCAACCTTTGCCGAGAGGGGCACAAATACGTCAACGCGCGACCCGAATTTTATAAATCCCATCTGCGAATTTTGCTCCACCTGCTGCCCTTCTTTGGCGTAGCAAACGATGCGCCGCGCCACTGCTCCTGCAATCTGCCGGCACAGTATTCTGTGCTTGCCCGTGCTTATTGCCACCGTGGTGCGCTCGTTCTTCGTAGATGACTTGGGGTGCCACGCCACCAAGTACTTTCCGGCGTGGTACTTGAAATACTCTACCATACCCGATACCGGATACAGGTTAACATGTACGTTGTTGGGCGACATAAAAATTGACAGCTGCAAGCATTTTTCTTTCAGGTATTCCTCCTCAAAAACCTCCTCAATTACCACGACCTTGCCGTCGCAGGGCGCAAAAATGGCCTGCTCATTGCGCAGCCGGGGGCGCGAAGGCATACGAAAAAAGCGCACGATGAAGCCAAAAAATGCAACAGCTGCCGCCAGCGCTGCATACAAAACAGCGCCCGTACCGGCAGCGTAGCATATTACCGCGCATATCGCTACGAGCGCCACAAGCGTAACCGTAATGGTTGCCGCCCCTTCTCTGTGAATGGTCATAAAGCTATTAGTTTTTTCCGTTGTGCATTGAAAGCGTTTCGGGCAAATTGCCCGCTTTGCAAAAGCCGCCGATTGGGGCAGCGCTGCAAAGCAAGCCAGCCGACACGCTACAAAGGTATAAAAATTTTCAACGCTTCAAAGGCAAAGGCTCAGAAATGGGTGCATTTGGCTGCGTCGATTTTCAGCTCAAATTGCCGCATCGCGCTACGCCGTAAGCGTAGCCTGTGGATAACCCCGGGCGCTTTCAATGCTTTGTGCTGTAGCCCGCCGGCTATACGTTGTCAACAACATTTATGTTAATTCTTTGCCGCTTGTGCTGTAAAAAAAGATATTGTTCTATCTTTGTGGCGCAATTGAGAAAAAAGAAAAAATCTGATTTGCCATGAAGCTAAACACATTTTTCAGCAAGGTAGTGCCTAAAGAAAGCAAGTTCTACCCTATTCTGAGAAGCATGTCCGATAACATTTTTGCCTGCTCGGAGCTGCTGATAGCGCTTACCCGCACAGACGACAAGGATGTTCGCGAGGACTTGCGCAAGCATATTAAAACCTTGGAAACAAAGGGCGACCACATGCTCATGACGCTCTTCGACGAGCTCAACAATACGTTCATCACTCCTTTCGACAGGGAGGACCTCAACGCCTTGGGCGAAAAGCTCGACGACGTGCTCGACGGTATGCACAGCGCCGCAAAGCGCATTGCCATGTACCAGCCCGACAGCCTCCCGCCGCAGTCAGTACAGCTGGCCTTGCTGCTGAAAAACGGTTGCGAGCTTATACAAACGGCCGTTGGCGAGCTGGACACCATGAAAAAAAGCCCCAAAGCGGTGAAGGAAATATGCTCGCAGCTCCACAGCTTGGAAAATCAGGCCGACGACCTGTACGAACACTTCATTACGGATATTTTTAAGAACGAAAAGGATGGGATAAGGCTCATCAAGCTCAAGGAAATCATGCAGGAGCTTGAGCGAACAACCGACAAGGCCGATGATGTAGGTAAAATTATCAAAACTATTATTGTAAAGTATACGTAAGGAAAATACGTAAGGAAAAACCAAACCCTGCCTCATGACCATACTAATCGTAATCATAGCGCTTGCCCTTATTTTTGACTACATCAACGGGTTTCACGACGCGGCAAACTCCATTGCCACGGTTGTATCGTCAAAAGTGCTAACGCCAACGCAAGCGGTGATATGGGCGGCAGTGTTCAACTTTGTAGCCTACTTTATCGCCAAGTTTATCATCGGAGGGTTTGGCATTGCCGACACGGTTTCCAAAACCGTCGACATGAACCTTATTGCCGACCCCTCGCTCGTCATTATTGCCGGATTAATTGCCGCCATTATTTGGAACCTTGTTACGTGGTGGCTTGCCATTCCCTCGTCGTCGTCGCACACGCTCATCGGCGGATTTGCCGGCGCGGGCATTGCAGCGTCCGGCTTCGAGGTGGTGCACGCGGGGGTTATCGGCATTATTGCGCTGTTTATTGTGGTAGCGCCGCTTATCGGCATGGTGGGCGGCAACATCATTACCCTGATAACGTTTCACCTTATCCGGCGGGTCAAACCCTCCAAAGCCGAGTGCTGGTTTAAGCGGACGCAGCTCATCTCCTCCGCTGCCCTCAGCATTGGGCACGGCCTCAACGATTCGCAAAAGGTAATGGGAATTATAGCGGCCGCCCTCATTGCCAACAGCAGCTCGCAAAGTTTGCCCGGCTGGATGCAGATGAACTCCATATCCGACATGCACGACTGGATACCCATAGGCTGCTTCATCGCCATTGCCCTGGGAACGGTGAGCGGCGGCTGGAAAATAATGAAAACTATGGGCAACCGCATCACAAAAATTACGCCCGTAGAGGGATTTTGTGCGCAAACGGCGGGGGCAATCACCCTGTTTATTACCGAAATCCTGCACGTGCCGGTGAGCACCACCCACGTGATTACGGGGAGCATTATTGGGGTAGGGTCGGTAAAAAGGCTGTCGGCTGTGCGCTGGGGCGTAACCGTCAACCTGCTCTGGGCGTGGATACTGACCATCCCGGTGAGCGCCTTGCTGGCCGCAATGCTTTACGTAGTGGTTGCGCGCGTCTTCTAACTCTCTCCCATCATATTCTATTTTTTGCGAACAAAAAAGCTATGCTTAATATTACTACAATCCATTAAATGCCGGAACGTTATAAATTTTGTCATGTGCTAAGGGACGAGAAATAAATAACATATAACGGATCTAAAAGCCGTAGAGACCTCACCCCCGGCCCCTTTCCAAAGGAGAGGGGAGAGGGACACGATATTCGGCGCCAGCCTCCCCTCTCCTTTGGAGAGGGGCCGGGGGTGAGGTCTCTACGGGATGACACTGTTAACTGTTATATCTTGTTTATTCGTCATTACTAAATTAATTATTAACCTCTTACCATGGATATTTTTGCTCAACTTTTGATAGCGTCGCTGGCATCCGGGCTGGTGCTGTTTGGCGCGGTGTATATGGTGCTGCGCAAAATGCTGGCAGCCGAAAGCCACCGCCGCAACGTACAGCTGCTGTCCACCGCCAAAGAAATCACCTTGCCGCTGCGCTTACAGGCGCACGAGCGCTTGCTGGTGCTGCTGGAGCGTATTTCGCCCGAATCGCTGGTGCTGCGCATACGCCGCCCCAACGCCACCAACGCCGAGCTGCACAGCGAGCTGGTTGCCGCGGTGCGCTCAGAGTTTGAGCATAACCTTTCGCAGCAAATATACGTATCGCCGGAGCTGTGGAGCGTAATTTCCGTGGCAAAAAACAGCATGATTTCGTGCGTCAACACGTGCGCCGCGCCGCTTTTGCCGGACGCTCCCTCCATACAGCTGGCGCAAAAGCTGCTGGAGTGGCACGTGAGCAACGAGCTTCCCACCGACAACGCCATACGGCAGCTCAAAAAAGAGGTAGCAAGAATGTTTTAGGCCGCTCTGTGGCAAAGCGCAGCAGCCCAGCTACAAGCGAGGAAGAACCTCGATTGTAGGGCTAAATTTTTTTTGAGGCGCTACGAAAATAACTAGCAACTCGGTAGTTAGAATACAGGTAGAATGTGGGTCAGCCGAAAACCTCATTTTTACTTAATTTATCTAACTAAACAACCTCAGTAGCACATTAGCTACATAATATATCCAAACCTCATTACCTTATTTTTTTCGTGGCCATTTCATCGTTTTAATGAGGTAATGAGGTATTGTTATGTTTATTAACCAATTGCTACTG
>JAISGH010000145.1 GCA_031263185.1 Prevotellaceae bacterium
TTGCTTGATTTTGAAGTCAAGGAGGAGGAGGAGAAAGCGGAGGATGAATCGGCCGAGAAATCGCCGGCCACCGAAGCCGATTCCAAAAAATTGCCGACAAAGTCAACAGCAACCAAGCCGGTTAAGTTCGTGCAGCACGTATCCTCAAAAGCGGCAGGCTCTGCCGGAAAAGTCAACGCGCCAAGAAAAGCGCAGTAGGAATTAGGAATTAAGAATTAGGAATTACGAATTAAAAGCAACCTCATTTTTACCTAATTTCTCCAACTAAACAACCTCAGTAGCAATGAGTTAATACGCACATCAACAACCTCATTACCTTATTAAAGCGACAAAACAGCTACAGAAAAATAAGGTAATGAGGTTGGAACGTGTAATTTAACTATCTGCTACTGAGGTTGTTCGGTTAGAAAAATTAGGTGGAAATGAGGTTTTTGTGCGCAAACGGCGCAGCCTACCTTACGATGGGCGGCAATGCTACTCATGAAAGGCTATCATTTATATCCGACGACCATTGCTATTTTACTTTTGATTTCTTCCAACTCGTAAAACGAAATATTGCCTAATTTTTTAATCACCCGTTCTTGGGCTACGCAACATATCTGAAAACAGTCAATAGCAGACTCTTTGTCCAGTCCGTTTACTTTATTCGGAACGATTTTTAGCATCCACAAAGCAGCTGCGTATCGTTCCTTCCAATTGGTAACAGGTACAATAACCTTTAATGGGAGTTTACCCAAAGCATCTGTACTTACAATCAATGTCGGTCGGATTTTTGCATTTCTGCCCCGATAGTCGGATTTAAATCAACAAGCCAAAGTTCACCTTGCTTCATAGAAATTTTCAATATCAAGCTGCGTAAAAGCCGTTAGCTCCTTATTGTTAAGGTATTCGGCAGACATAAGCGCAGCGGAATTTTCCAGCGCGTCGGTTTCTGTGCGCATGGAATGAATGGTGCGCTCCACTATCAGCATGCGCTCATAAAGCGGTAGCTGACGAATTTGGTTTAATAATGCGGCGGTTTGCATAATTTTTATATTTTCCACAAAGATACAAAAAATCTTCCATTACAGAAAAATAAGGTAATGAGGTTGGGATATATTATGTAACTATCTGCTACTGAGGTTGTTTTGTTAGAAAAATCAGGTAAAAAATGAGGTTTTGTGCGCCCTCCTATCAATTGTCTTTGCCATGCACCTGTTCGGGATGCACGCAGGCAGGCGTTCCGGTACCGGATTCTTTTTTGTACCCGCCGGACAACCTTTCGGGCAGTCACTATTTATTGCTCTCCTAATTTCTTCTTACTCACAGGGTTTATACCGTCGTTATGGTTTCCTTGATTTTGTTCAATAGCAGAACCAGAGGTGTTATCTTCATTCTTGTATTGTTTGTCCCTTCCCTTATCTTTATTTTTGTTGTTCGCGGGAAATGACGTTTGCCTGTCCTGTCCCCCAGCCTGTTTCGATAATCTATATTTTCTCTCCAATTCATTTCTTTCCCTATAGATACTTTGCAGAATTTTGTTTATTTCGGAATATATCTCTGTAATGTAGGTGACAGGCAAGTCCGAAATGTTTTCGTTTGTTAAAATATCTGCTAACCGCATCCGTAGCGAAATATCTACTTCGGGGAATACTTTGGTCAGGCTGTCTATTTTATGCCGGAGTTCGGCTACATGTCGCTGTCTTTCCTGCAATTTTTCCCGCTCTGTCTGGCTATTTTCATAAACGAGGTAATAATCGTGCAGCAGGTATCCGCCGGCGCTACCCAGCAGGAAGCATACAAGGGCAAGGATTGGGGTAAATATCCGGCTTTTCCGTTTTTTGGGAATACCGGACACCTCATTGCCGCTGCTTACTTTTGCGCGGCATCCCGAAATTACCTGGCAGAGCTCGACGGTAACGTTATCGTGCCAGCCTGCCTGCTCGGCGCTGCTCCACAGCGCGTCGAGGCAGGCGGACATGCTGTGACCGTTTGCCGCTATCAGGGCTTCTATCTCCCTGTCGCGCAGCACACCGCTGAGGCCGTCGGAGCAGAGGAGGATGGCGTCGCCGTTGTATAGCGGGAACATTTCGACCTCGGGGCGCGCTTTTTGCTGCGAATCGCCGAGGCTCCGGGTAATGATGTTGCTGTTGGGATGGTCGAAAGCCATATCGGGGTCCAGCTTGTGGCTGTCGATCAGCTCCTGTACGTATGAGTGGTCGCGCGACAGGTGCTTCAGGCCGATTGCGGGATTGTAGCGATATGCCCGGCTGTCGCCGCACCAGCCAATATAGACGCTTGCGCCGATTATCCATGCTACGACAATGGTGCTTCCCATACCTTCCTTTTCCGCGTCGCGCCGCGCCTCTTCCTTAATGGCGGCATCGGCGGCGATTATGGCTTTTGCTATGTGGCTTTTGATTGCTTCGGGGGAATTGGTTACGTCTTTAGCGAGCCTTTCGGGCGAAAACCACGCCTTTACGGTTTCGACGGCTATGCTGGAGGCGACTTCGCCGGCGTTCATTCCGCCCATGCCGTCGGCTACTACCATCAGGCATCCTTTTTCGGACAAAGTCGTTACTTCATCTCCATTAAATCCCCATGTGCCGGAGGAGAGGTCGCTGGCCAAATGGAAATTGTCTTCATTGTTCGGGCGCCCTGCCTTCTCGCACCGGGCTGCCATCCTGAATTGTATTGAACCCATAATTATATTTTTTTTATTTAATTGCTAATTGTTAATTATTAATTGTCTTTTGTTTTTATCGGCGTTAATCCTACCTGTCGGGCTGCCGCCTGCGATGCTGCGGGGACGACAACGTTCCACCGTCCGGCGAGCTTATGCGCGAAGCCGGCAAGCTTGAATACTATCTCTCCTATACCGGTTACTTCCGGCACGAGGTACAGCCCTCCGATGATTACTTTGCCAGCTACTGCGGGTTTCTTTACTTCGTACCGATTTTTGCCGGCTTCGTACCGCAGCTCGGTTTTGTATATGGTAAGCGAGATGTGAACAGCGTCGGCTTCGGCAATATTCTTGTCGGATGCAATCCAGACCAGCCATCCGGCTTTTGCGCCGGGAGAGTAGTCCTCGCGAAAGCCTTTCCGCTCAAACAGTCCGGTTTTGAGGTGGATTATGCTGCTATCGACGGCAAAGATGCTGGAATCGGCAGAAAAAGTCATGGCTGCATACTTTGCCGAATCCAGCGGCCGGTAGCTTGTTTCGGAAATGACGGGCAGATATGTGGCTACTTTTCTGTACTGCTCATACCGCTTATCATAATTCCAGGGCGACAGCGCCTTGCTGCAGGTGTAAAATCCGTCGGCAGCTTTTATTCCGACGGTATAGACGGTTCCCATGTGCGGATTGTCGCCCCAGCGGTAGTAGGTTGGGGGCGTTGTTGCGACATCCTTTATTTGGTAGCTTTGCTTCAGGATAAATATTCCGTCTTTTACGGCGTCTTCAATCAGCTGCTGATTGGAAGATAGCTGCAGCCCGAGTCCTCCGAAATCCGGCGATATCTGCGCGCTTACGTTCAAGCCGAACAGGCCGAACAGCGCTATATAAAATATCTTTTTCATAATGCTGTTGCTTACTATTTTTCTTACTATTTTTCTTACTATATTTTCCAGCTGAAAAATCAATTTATGGCTGCTATCGGAACGACGAATCCGGTAGTTCTTCCTGCGCCGGCAGATACAATTCCGATTACGGACAGCGCACCCGACGCATCAATATAGAATACGGGGCCTCCCGAGCTACCCTGCTCGTAGTTTGTGTCGGTTGTGAGGATTACTCCTTGATTTAACCCTTTACGCGAGGTGATAGCGCTGCCGAGTATTGGCTGAATGTCATCCACAGCATTGGCGCCCAGCCCCAATGGGAAACCCAGGACGGTCAGCTTTGTTCCCCGCTCGAGGGAAGTGGATTTATGGCTGTCGAAATTAAGGCCGGTACGCCTGTTTGTTTTGAAATAAGCCCAGTCCGTTTCGTCGAGTTTTGCTACGCTGAGGGTGAGTCCGTCGTCGTTCACTCCCGTATCGTCGTGCGAACGGTTGCACGTGAACTGTTCGCTGGTAAACGAAAATTTGTCGCCCGACGAAGATATTGCAACGAAGTGAGCCGTAACTTTCCCACCGTTGTGCGCTACCGCGTTAAGGTAAAGCATTTTGTCGTTTACTGTTCCGCCGGATACTGGGAAAAACCAAGCTTCGGCGACATGCCGAGCCGTAACAAAACGACCATCGTTAAGCATGAACCCTGTACCGGTCCATCCTCCATCAATAGTTTTCTGTTCTCCTCCGGGAAGAATAACTTCAATTTTAGCGACTGCGACAAAATAAACGTGTGAAAGACAGGCATCGATGGCGGCATTGTCGATGTTGGAGCCGTCCACCCGCTTGGGTATCTGGTTTTGCATATCCCTGATGTTGTCTTCAAAATTTTTTTTCATTTTTTCGTACTGCCTGCGCATTTTTTCTTGCTGCCTGCGCAGGTTTTCGACCGTTCGCTCTTGTTCTCTGTTTTTGGCCAGCAAGGCGCCGGTTATCGAATCCTGCGCCGCCATGTTTCTTGCATATTCTGCCGCGCGCGCGCTGTCTCTTCTCTCCCACTGTATATCTCCATAGATTTTCCAGCTTACCAGCCCGGCGATGGACAGCGCCATGAGTATGCTCAGCGTAGCTATTGCCTGCTTGTAGGGGCGCAGCGCCTGCTGCCGGAAAAGGCTGAGGCGACGCGACAGCCCGATGCTGCCAACGGTGGATTTTTTTCCGGTGGGGACGATGAATCCCAGCTTGGGGCCGTTGACGGCGAGCTGGATTTCGTCGCCGTTCTGGAGGTACCATTCCTTTTCGACCCTGCGCCCGTTGAGGAAGGTGGAGTTTGTTTGCGAGAGCTGAACCAGCTTCCAGCTGCCGCCGCGCTCCTTGACAATAGCCGCATGCCGTCGGCTGACGGTGTTGAAAGATTCGTCGAAGCGTACCTGACATTTGGGGTCGCGCCCGAGCTCTATCTGATCGACGATGATTTCCTGCGATTCGCCCGCCTTGTGGTACTTTGATGTGATTTTGTGCTCGAGGATGTAGTACTGCTTTCCCGAACCTCCGAATAGCGAGCCTATTCCCGCTCCGATAGAGCCGGCTACCGACCGGCTGTAGGGCTGTGTTTTATGCTCCATGATTTTTTTTGATTATTTATA
This sequence comes from Prevotellaceae bacterium, assembly GCA_031263185.1. Classification (GTDB taxonomy): domain Bacteria; phylum Bacteroidota; class Bacteroidia; order Bacteroidales; family UBA932; genus JAITMY01. The sequence continues at coordinate 5,178 of JAISGH010000145.1, forward strand.
AAAACTTTTTGATTTACAGAATTTGATTTACAGAATTCGATTTACAGAATTTGATTTACAGAATTTCAGAATTTTCAGAATTTACAGGTTTCATGTTTTTTGATCATAATTTTCAATTGTTTTTGCGTGACATTTTTTCTTTCCGTGTAACTTTGTTCTCGGATCTATAATTTTCTGTATCTTGATTTTTCAGCTGAGAGAGCTTCCTTTTTGTTTCCTCGTCATCTTTATACTCCAGGGCTTTTTCGAAATTGTATATGGCTTGATTTCTATTATGAGCTTCATTATTCTTTTCATTATACTTTTTCCGAAAACTATCGCCTGCTTTTACGTACTCTTCGAAGATTTTATCAATTTCTCCGGAAACGGTTTTCTGTTTTCCGGTGATATTTTTATGGTCATACAAATCTATTTTACCTGTATTCAGAATACTAACCGCTTCATTATAGTAGGTTAGCGCTTCCACGTAATGCTCTTCTCCTTTTTTGTACAGCTCGTCGCCGGCATTGACGTACTTCTTAAAATCTTCGTACAGCTTCCGGTTGTTCAGGATAGGTATTGTTACAAATGCCGCTATCCCCAAAATAGTACAAATCATTACTGTTACGATAATGCTCCGCAGCTTATGTGGTTTCGGTGGCTTCGGCGGTTTTTTTCCGAACTGAATTTTTTCTTCGCGCTTATGCTGCTCTGCCCATGCTACCAGCGTTTCGGCGGTAGGACGGTTCCACGTGTCGAGCGAGAGGCAGCGCTCTACTATCTGCTTCAGCTCGGAGGAGCAGCCTGCTTTGATTTCCGGTATTTCGGCTCCGCTTTTCTGTATCACTCCGCCGTGGTCGCCAAAGGGAGCATCGGCGGTGAACAGCTCGTAGAGGGTTGCGCCCAACGCCCAGATGTCGCTTGCCATGATGGGGGCGTTGTCTCTGCTGAAACGCTCGGGCGCCATGTACGCAATGGCGCCTTCGAAAGAGTTTCCGACGCTCTTGCGCAGCGTACTCCGGGCTTTGACGCTGATGCCGAAGTCGGTTATCAGGTACTGTCCGGCGTCGTCAACCAGCACGTTGTCGGGCTTGATGTCCTGGTGTATCACGGGGTCGGGTTGGCGGCTGTGAAGGTATGCCAGCCCCGCGGCTACGTCGTGCAGGAACTTCCACGCATCCTCTTCGCTGACAACGCCTACCAAGCGTTTTGCCGAACCCCGCCCGCAAAAGGGCATAGTCAAATACGGCATACGCTCGCAGATGTCGTAATGCGAGGGCCGCAGCAGGTTGCTGTGGTTGAAGTTGAAGACTAAGGCAAACTCCTTGCGGAATATCTCTATCCCGTCTTCGTCCAAGCCCATACCCGGAGCGTAAACTTTCAGGGCAACGGTCATGCTTGCCGTTGTATCCTCTGCAAGCCAGACTTCCGAAAAACCGCCCTGGCCCAGCAGGCGTATCAGGCGGTAACGGTTGTGAAATAAGATGTTTTCTTTTAGCTGCATGATGTTTTTAATTTTTTATATAATGGTTTTTAATTGCTATACCCAAGACGTTTTAATGCGTCTTTGGCGCCTTCGTTTCCCTGCTCCGCGCTTTTGCGGTACCACCTTATCGCTTCGTTTTCATTTTGCGCTACGCCTTTGCCCAATTCGTACATATCACCTAAATTATATTGTCCGGCTGAATTTCTCTGTTTAGCGCTTTTACGATACCATTTTACCGCTTCGGCGTAATTTTGCGCCACCCCGTAGCCGTTGTCGTACATGTAGCCTAAGTTGTTTTGCCCGGCTGCACTGCCCTGTTCGGCACTTTTGCGATACCATTTTACGGCTTCGGCGTAATCTTTCGTCACGCCGTAACCGTTCTGATACATATAGCCTAAATCGTTTTGCCCGGATGCATATCCCTGCTCGGCACTTTTGCGATAGTACTTTACGGCTTCGGAGTAGTTTCCTGCGCTATAATATTCTCTACCTTTACCGTAATCCGCTTTACCGCTACTTATAGGTGGCGTTGTATCCGGAAAACGTTTTAGTGCGGCTTTGGCGCTTTCGTTTCCCTGTTCGGCGCTTTTGCGATACCATTTTACCGCTTCGTTTTTATCTTGCGTTACGCCTCTGCCATGCTCATACATATCACCTAAGTTATACTGTCCGACTGCATATCCCTGTTCGGCGCTTTTGCGATACCACTTTACCGCTTCGGCGTAATCTCGCGTTACGCCTTTGCCTACCTCGTACATCACACCTAAGCTGTTTTGTCCGACTGAATTTCCCTGTTCGGCGCTTTTGCGATACCATTTTACCGCTTCGGCGTAATCTTGCGTTACCCCATAGCCGTTGTAGTACATATGGCCTAAATTGTTTTGTCCGGCTGCACTTCCCTGTTCGGCGCTTTTGCGAAACCATTTTACCGCTTCGGCGTAATCTTTTGTCACGCCGTAACCATTCTGGTACATATATCCTAAATCGTTTTGCCCGGATGCATACCCCTGCTCAGCGCTTTTGCGATACCATTTTACAGCTTCGGCGTAGTTTCCTGCCTTATAATATTCTTCACCCTTATCGTAATCTGCTTTACCGCTACTTAACGTCCCTGGTGGCGTTGACGGCACAAGATGTTCCAATGCCTTTTTAGCCTCTTCGTACCCCTGCTCCGCGCTTTTGCTATACCACTTTATCGCTTCGACGAAATCTTGCGTTACGCCTTTGCCAAACTCATACATATCACCTAAATCAAATTGTCCGGCTGCATCTCCCTGTTCGGCGCTTTTGCGATACCACTTTACCGCTTCGGCGTAATCTTGCGTTACGCCGAAGCCTTTCTCGTACATAATACCTAACCAGTTCTGACCAATTGCATTTCCTTGTTCGGCGCTTTTGCGAAACCATTTTACCGCTTCGGCGTAATCTTGCGCTACGCCATAGCCGTTGTAGTACATATAGCCTAAATCTTTTTGCCCGGCTGCATATCCCTGTTCGGCGCTTTTGCGATACCATTTTACCGCCTCAACATAATCTTTTGTCACGCCGTAGCCAATCTGATACATATAGCCTAACCAGTTCTGACCAATTGCATTTCCCTGTTCGGCGCTTTTGCGATACCACTTTACCGCTATGGCGTAATCTTGCGTTACGCCATAGCCGTTGTAGTACATATAGCCTAAATTGTTTTGCCCGAATAAATTACCCTGTTCGGCGCTTTTGCTATACCATTTTACCGCTTCGGCGTAATCTTTTGCCACGCCGTAACCATTCTGATACATGTAGCCTAAATTGTTTTGCCCGTTTGCATTTCCCTGCTCGGCGCTTTTGCGGTACCATTTTACCGCTTCGGCGTAATTTTGTGTCACCCCATAGCCGTTGTCGTACATATAGCCTAAGCTGTTTTGCCCGGATGCATTTCCCTGTTCAGCGCTTTTGCGGTACCATTTTACCGCTTCGGCGTAATCTTGCGCTACGCCATAGCCGTTGTGGTACATATGGCCTAAATCGTTTTGCCCGGCTGCATATCCCTGTTCGGCGCTTTTGCGATACCATTTTACGGCTTCGGCGTAGCTTCCTGCATAGTAATATTCTTCACCCCTATCGTACTCCGCTTTACCGCTAACTAATGTCCCTGATGGCGTTGACGGCACAAGACGTTCTAATGCCTTTTTAGCGTTTTCGTATCCCTGCTCCGCGCTTTTGCGATACCAGCTTATCGCTTCGTTTTTATTTTGCGTTACGCCTTTGCCAAGCTCATACATATCACCCAAGTTATACTGCCCGTATGCATTTCCCTGTTCGGCACTTTTGCGATACCATTTTACCGCTTCGGCATAATCTTGCGTTACGCCTTTGCCTTCCTCGTACATCACACCTAAGCTGTTTTGCCCTATTGTATTTCCCCGTTCAGCGCTTTTGCGAAACCATCTTACAGCTTCGACATAATCTTGCGTCACTCCATAACCGTTGCGGTACATCATACCTAAGCTGTTTTGCCCGTATGAATTTCCCTGCTCAGCGCTCCGGCGATACCATTTTACCGCTTCGACGTAATCTTGCGTTACCCCATAGCCGTTGTGGTACATATAGCCTAAATCGTTTTGTCCGACTGCATACCCCTGTTCGGCGCTTTTGCGATACCATTTTACGGCTTCGGCGTAGTTTCCTGCATAGTAATATTCTTCACCTTTATCGTACTCCGCTTTACCGCTACCTATAGGCAATGCCTCTGATGACGTTGAATTTTGCGTTCCCTGTTGTTCAAGACGGCTTAATGCAGCTTTAGCGTTTTCGTTTCCCTGTTCGGCGCTTTTGCGATACCACTCTACAGCTTTGACGTAACTTTGCTTCACCCCATGGCCGTTGTAGTACATATTGCCTAACATATATTGTCCATCCGAATTTCCCTGTTGGGCGCTTTTACGGAAGTATTTTATCGCACTTTTGTATTTTTTTCCCTTATAATATTTTTCACCCGCTGCATAGTAAGGATCTGCTTCCTGCGCGGGCTTTATATCCGGCTTTATATCCGCTTTTTTTACCGGACGGCTGCCGTCTTTGGATTTGGCTCTTCCGGGTTCTGGCCGGCTGTCGGCTCCGAATGGCATTTTTTCTTTTTCGGCACGCTGTATAGCGTCGTCGCATTTTTTTATCCATTCGTCAAGTGCAGACTCGTTGGGGTTGCGGCAGTCCTTAGTATCTTTGAAGTAGCCTTTTGCCTCGTTAAACGATGCGATAGCCGGCTCATATCTTTTGTTTGACAGATGCTTTTCGCCCTCGCCGAATACTTCTTTTCCTTTATTGAGGCCTCTGGTGTAGCATTCGTCCTGAGCATAACAGATTTGCGCGAGCAGGAGGAAGAATAATATCAAAACTCTTTTTGTTGTGTCCATAATTTAATTTACAAAATTTAATTTAATTTACAGAATTCCATAATTTTCAAAATTTACATACTTATATTTTAATTTACAGAATTCTATAATTTTCAAAATTTACATACTTCATATTTTAATTTACAGAATTCCATAATTTTCAAAATTTACATACTCACATTTTAATTTACAGAATTCCATAATTTTCAAAATTTACATACTTCATATTTTAATTTACAGAATTCCATAATTTTCAAAATTTACATACTCATATTTTAATTTACAGAATTCCATAACTTTCAAAATTTACATACTTCATATTTTAATTTACAAAATTCCATAATTTTCAAAATTTACATACTTCATATTCTTTGGCAATAATAATTGTTAATTGTTAATTGTTAATTGTTAATTGCTCAATATCCTTCTGCCCGTAATTTGACGTCGCCGATAGAGATAATATCGCCGGGGTTAAAAGGCATACCTTCGGCAGCTACCTCGGTAGAGTTGACAAAAGTGCCGTTGAGTGAATTTCTCCAGCCGCTGCTTGCGCGAGCATCCCACTGCCCGTCGCGGATGTACCACTGACCGGTAGCGTAATCGATTTCCAGCGTACAGTGCCTCCGCGAGATGTAGCGGCTTTGCTCTTCCGTTACGGGCACAACGTTGTCCACGCTGCTGTCCTTGCGGCCTACGGTAATGATTTTGATTTTGGCGTGCTTCAGCAAGCTGTCGAGCTTATAGACTTTGCCGTGCTCCTCGCCCTGCATTACGCGCAGCAGGACGCCGTTTGTGATCTTCATTATCTGCATGTCGCCGGAGTCGTTTTTGGGAATATAGGGATTCCCTGCGCCGCGGGGCATTTGCGCCAGCACGGCGTCGGTTGACTGTAGCCTGTGCCTGTAGTTCGCAGTCAGGCATCCTTCGATAGCCCTGTAGAGCCGTTCGCCGTCGGCGTACCTTTTCAGCCTTGAGCTGTCCCACCGCCCTTCCCTTCCGTTCCTGATGTACGCCGCCAGATCGTTTTCGTCGTTCAGCCTGCCAAAAGGCAAGTCGCCCGTAACGAGCTGAAACATCATCACCCCAAACGAAAAGATGTCGGTAGTCGGCAGCACGGTAGCGTCTTTTTCCGGTATCACCTGCTCGGGCGGCATGTAGGCGTAAGTTCCGAATATCTGGGTAGGCTTGCCCCAGATGTTGCGCTCCGTCATGCGCTTATTTCTGTCGCCCGAAAGGCCAAAATCGGTCAGCACGGCGGTACCATTTTCCTTTATCAGGACATTTTCGGGCTTCAGGTCGCGATGCACCTTTCCCTGCCGGTGCAAGTCTTTTAACCCGAAGAGCACGTCTCTCCCGATGGCCGCAAGGTCGGTCTTTTTGTAGCTGCTTGTCCACTGCAGCAAATCGCCGTTGGGGCAAAACTCCATCACCATATACGGATTTCCTTTGACAAATCCGTGATCGACGGAATGTACAAGGTAGCTGCTGCTTATCTGCCCCGTTTCAAACTCCATGTCGAAGCGGTCGGTCAGCTGCTGCCTGATGACCGAAGGCACCTCCCAGAGTTTAAGTAGCTTTAGGGCAAAAACATCGTTTTGCTTGCTTTTCACCTTAAACACTTTCCCAAAAGCCCCTTCTCCGAGCAGCTTTTCTACTCTGTATGCGTCGATTTTGTCGTTCCTGTCAAAATCGCATCTTTGAGCTATTTCCATGGTACGCCGGCTGCTAAAGGTTAGAATATCGGGATAGCCATAAACAGCAGCCGCGTTGCACCGATACGGATAAGGTCGAAGCTGTTCAGCTCTCCTTCGTCAACCAGAGTATCGTTCACAAAAGTGCCGTTAACGGACTGCTCGTCCTTGAACTTGAACTTCCTGTCCACAGCCCTGTAAAGTATTGACATATGCTTGCCCGAAACTTGCGTATCGTTCCGGATGCAAATATCGGCAGCCTCATCCCGCCCAATGAAGTTCCGGCCCTCGTAGATATTGAACGCTTCGCCGCAGGGGTCGGTGCTGTAGGTTACCAGCAGGGCGGCTAACTTTCGTGCCTGAGCGGTGCGGCCATCCTGAACGCCCTCAGCCGGCAGGCCGCTGCTATCCGACCTGTTGGGGGAAAAGACGGTGCCTTTGAAGGGATTTTTATCCAGCGTCGGAGCAGTAGCAGGAACTTCGCCTAATAAGGCGTCGCACTGCGGGCATTTTTTTGCCCCGACCCTTACCGGATAGCCACATTTAGGGCATTTGCTGCCGGCAGCTCCGGCGCTGTCTGCATTATTCCTATCGGGAAAAACAATATTTTCCCAGCTTGTTTTTGTGGGATTAAATTTTTCTTCTCCGTAGGCATCGCCTGCCCCGCTTTGGCTTTCGGGCATCAAGCCTGTTAGCGGCGCGTTGCATTTTTCGCACTTTGCATTGCTATCGGGGTTATCCCATCCACAATTTTTACATCTCATAACGTTACGGTTTTTATATTTTTTAGCATATGGCAAAAATTTTAAACTCTCTAATATTTAATGTATTATAGCAACATTAAGTAGATTTTTGTTTGCAACAATTTTAATCAGTAGCTTAGAAGAAATTTTTTTACTTTTAAATTCTCCCCTCCCTTCCAATGTCATTAAGTAATGACGAATAAACAAGATATAGCAGTTAAAAATGTCATCCCGTAGAGACCTCACCCCCGGCCCCTCTCCAAAGGAGAGGGGAGGCTTACGCCGAATATCGTGTCCCTCTCCCCTCTCCTTTGGAGGCTGTGTGAAAACTAAAAAAGGCATAGAAAAATTTTTTCTTAAAAATCATTAAAAATCTTGTGCAAGTCAGCAAAAAATAGTACCTTTGTATTTCAAATTCAACATATTGCATAA
>JAISGH010000170.1 GCA_031263185.1 Prevotellaceae bacterium
CAGCAAATTGCCAGCAAAAACAAATAGAAAACTTGCTATTGCTTAATAATTAAATTATTATGTAGATATTGGAATAGTTTTATTGGGCTATAACGTTGAAATTCAACGGCATCCACAAACATTCAGAAAGTGCTGTATTTTAGACGAATACAGCACTTTCTGTGTGCAGTAGAGTGTATAGCCGATCTACATTGTCTGTTTTTGTTTTAAGAAAAGAGCAACAATGCCCATGATAATAACACCACCACCAACGATAGCAATGACAAGTAATGTTTCCATATTATTTGCTTTTAGTTATTAAAATAATGCCAATTCATTGTGCAAAGATAGTGTTTTTTTCTTTTACAGGCATTTTTTTTGCGACTTTTTCTTCCGGCAATAGTTCCTTTTGCTTTTTAACTTTCTTTCTCTACCTATTCAGGAAAGAAAAAAGCGTAAGAGGGGAAATAGACTACCGCGTTTGTCGGAGTCAGGAAAAGAAAAAGGCTGCCCACACGGGCAGCCTCTTTCTTTTGTAGCGGCAGGCTTCTCAGTCTGTTTTCAGCGCTTGGTTCAGGAAGTATGAGTCGCGCTTGGTTGACCAGAAGACGGGGGTTGTCCAGTTGTCCTCGCCTTCGACCTTGGCGTACTCGGCGGCGTTGTTGGTGCGCTCGGAATCGGGATACCTTACGCGCTCAATCGTCATCTTGGCGTTGGCGAGCGAAACGCCGGTCTTGTCCCAGGTGAGGGTGATTGGCTCAATTTTGGGGTGCCGCGTGCGGCGTATCTCTGCAAAAAGCTCATAAACGCCTATCAGGTTCAGGTGGATGTACTTTTGCTGCATGATGATTTCCATGTCATCCTCTACGCTGCCGGTGAGCTTGCCGGCTACCGTACTTGCATACGTACCGCTGGTAACGGGCTTGGCAGGCTGGAGTATTTTCCTTGCAAGGTCTGTGTAGGGCGTATTCTTAGCGGCCAGCGTACCGTCGGCAAACCCGTTCATGGTGTACCAAAAATCAACGGAGGCGTTGATCGCATTTTCGAGGTGTGACTTTGCGTCTCCTCCTACCGGAGCCAAGCCTTTGAGCGCTACTTCGGCAAGGAAGAGTTCAACTTCGGCGTGCGACTCAATTTTGAAGTGGTAGTCGTCCGCGCAAATGTAGGTCATGGGGTTGTAGAACGTCCAGGGCGTTCCCTGCACGTACTCTGCCGGGCCGCCCTCCGACTGGTCGTTGATGTCGTCAATAAACGTCCCTACCGTATCAACCTGCGGGTAGATGTTTATCCTCCTGCCTTGGGTTGCGCCGTGGGTTGGCCCCTGCTCGGTTGGGTGCGTTCCCATCATTACGGCGAGGTTTCTGTTCCAGTTGCCGGATACTCCGTAGTATTCGGGCGCGGGGCTTGTGGCGTCGTCCGAGCGCACAAAGCCCATTGCAATAACGGGCAGGCGCGGGTCGTCCACGTTATAGTTGTACACGCGGCTGGTTTGGTCAACTTTCATTCGCTCCATAATGTTGTCGGGGACGGTAATCCGCCAGAAGCGGTCGCTCAGGCCGCGAAAGAACATTTCGCCTCCGCCATCGCCTCGCCCCCATGTCTGCGGGCATTTTTGCCGCGATTTGAAGAGGTAGTCTTCGGTGGGCAGGTTGTTCAGCACGTCGGCGGTGAGGTACTTGCTCGGCGTAATCCCGCCGTCTGCCGCGCGAACGGCGGAGCGGAGTATTTGCGCGTTGATGTACCTCACCCATTTATCCACATCGCCTCCAAAAAAGAGGTCTTGCTTGCTGAAGGTGCTTTTGGCCGACGCCGACATTTTGCTTGCTACGCCGGGCAGCTCCTTGGCTATACGGGCGTACTCGTCGAGCGCCGATTCGTAAATCTGCTTCGGGTCGTCGTAGGGAACAGTAAAAACGCCGTCATTTCCGCGAAAGGCGTTGCTGTAGGGTATCTTGTTAAAGAGGTCAACCGTTTGCAGCGCCACAACATTTTTCAGCACGGTGGCGAGCTCAAAGTATATTTGGTTGTCATCTTTTCCCGTTCCCTCAAGGTTGGCCACCTCATCGCGAATTATCGAATAGTTGCTGAGGTCGGTGTAGAAGTAGTTGAAGCGGTTGCGCTCATTACCGTTGGTGCTATACCCGGGGCATCTGGTGGCGTCGGGATAGCCGGGCGTGGCGTAGTTGCCAAGCAGCGCACCTTCGTAGATTTCCGTAAAGTTTTCTCCGGTAAGGGCAGGCTCCATGCCGCCTATTACCTGAATCATCACGGGAATACCTCCGTTGCCGAACATCCAGTACCACTCCCCGTAGTCCATCTGCCAAAAGCGCGTTTTTTGCATGTGGGTGAACAATCCCGAGCATATAGCGTCGGGCGAAGGGGTGTACTTGTTGGGGTTTTCCCACAGGCGGTCGAGCTCGCTCTCGCACGAAGTTGCCGCCGCCATTAGCAATGGGAGAATCAGTAAGATAAATATTTTTTTCATAATTGTACTGTATATTTTTAGAATGAGATGTTTACATTAAATCCGTAGGTACGCGACGATGGGTATGTTGAGTTTTCTACCCAGCTGTTGGTGCCCAGCACAGACTCGGGGTCTATGTTGTCGATGTTTTTCCAGATGTAAAACAGGTTGCGGGCAGTGAACGCCAAGCTGAGCTTTTGTACCTTAAATGGCTGCGTCCACTTCTGCGGCAGGGTGTAGCTCAGCGAGAGCTCGCGGAACTTGATGAAGCTGTTTTCCTGAATTTCGTCGGGCTGCCACCCGTTGGACATATCGTGGATAAAGCTGCTGTAGTAGTCCGTAGCCGATATGATGGTGGTGTTGGGCGTTCCGTCGGCCTTTACGCCGTTGAGGATAAGCCCGTCGTGGCGTTCGCGCCCCTGGTTGTCGGTGTAGGTCATGCCTCCGTGCGCTACGTCGCGGTACTGCAGCGACGATTCGCTCAGGCCGTTGCCCTTGAGGTAAAAGTTGGAGTACGACAGTATGCTTCCGCCAATCCGGTAGTCGATACCGAAGGCAAAATTTACCGTTCCCCACTCTCTGCGAATGTTGAAGCTGGAGTTCAAGCCTCCGTACCAGTCGGGGTTGATGTTGCCAACGTTCACCATGTCCTTGTCGCTTGTCGAGATGGAGTAAAGTCCGTTGTCTCCAACCAGCTTTACGCCGTTTGCGTCGCGGGCATAGTCGCGCGTGTAGAGCTGCCCCATCCTCTCTCCTTCGGCCGAGCGCTGTATGATGCCGCTCACGGAGGTATTAATTTCGGTGATGCCAGGGTAGAGCTTCACCACCTCGTCCCACTGCCGGGTTGCCGACAGGCTGATGTTCCACTCGTACTGCGCCGCAACAACGGGCTTTACTTTGAGCATAAACTCCAGCCCCTGGTTGTTGACCTCGCCTGCGTTAATTCTGATTTTGTTTGCGCCGGCTGTCGACGAAATGGGCACTGCCATAATCTGGTTGTAGAACGTCGTGTTGTAGTAGGCAAAGTCCAATCCCACTCGGTCGTGCTGGAAGAAGCGCACGTCGAAGCCCACCTCCATTTCGCGCTTCCGCTCGGGCATCAGGTCGCCGGAGAATAAATTTACCTCATTCTGGTCGTCCAGCGGCGTTGTGATGTCGTTCACGCCCGGGTAGGGTTGCGGCATCGGGTTTACGTTGTAAGTTCGCAGGGCATAGTAGCGCGTAGCCGGACGGCCTACGTCTGCCCACGAGAGGCGCAGCTTTCCGAACGTCATTTCGGGGAGCTTATAGTCCTCGCTGAAGTTCCACGTGAGCGAAGCGCCCGGGTAGAAGAACGAGCGGTTGGCCTTTGGCAGCGTTGACGCCCAGTCGTTGCGCCCCGAAATTTCGAGGAAGTACTTGTTCATCCAGCTGAACGTAGCCTGCCCGAATATGCTGTAGAGCGCTTCGCCCTCCTCCTTGTAGTCGGCTATGTTCTTGTCGTAGTCCGACGGCCACCCGTCGCCGTTGGATAGCGCCCAAAAGTCCGGGAGGTAGAAGTTGCCGTTGTGCGGCGTGCCAACGCCCACCCTGTTGTAGGTGATTTTTTTGTAGGATGGCCCTGCAAAAGCGTCTACTTTCAGCCGGTTGTCCGCAAAATCCTTGTTGAAGTTTAGCACCCCTTCGTACTGCTGAATCATGTTTTGCTCGGTGGCGTACGTAAAGCGTCCTCCCTCCAGCTTGCCTGTGCTGGCATCTTGGCGTAGCGCCTTGTCCTTGCGGATAAAGTTTGTAGCGGTGTAGTCGAGGCCGCCCTGCAGCCGCAGCGTCAGGAAAGGTTGCAGCTGAAAGTTTACCTTTGCCGAGGTAATGGAGTGCAGCTTCTCGTCGGTGTTGCGGTTTTGGTTTTGGTTCCACAGCATGTCAAACAGCCCGTTGGCCTGCGTGAAAGCCGACTGCCAGCCTTCGTCCGCGAGGTCTTGCTTTGTCCGCATAAAGCCGTTCTCGTCGAGGTAGACGTTCTTGGCGGTGGCAATGTCCACGTCGCGGTTAAAGGTGCCGTAGGCAACCAGCTGCTGCAGGTTTTGCCGGCGGTTCTGCGTGTTTACAAAGTACAGATTTTGCGAAAATTCAAGCGTGGTAAACTCCGTTGCCTTTAGCATCCCGTTGAAGCTGATGGCGTTTTTTTGCTGCGTCTGGTTGGCCATGGTGCCGTCGTAGTTGTAGCGCGTGTACGAGAGGCGGGCGTTTCCCTTTTCGTTTCCGCCCGATACGGACACGTTGATGTTGTCCGAATGTCCGGTTTGGAACAGGTCTAAGTAGTTGTTCTCGTAAGCCTCATACTTTCGCGTAGAGCCGTCGAAAAATACGATGTCGCCTCCGTCGAACTTTTGGCCAAAGTTGTAGCGGCTGGTGTTGGTGTGGCGCTTGCCGTCCACCATTCTTATGTCGTACTCATTTTCGCCCGAGCCAAACTCGTTTTGGAAGTTAATGAGCGAGTAGGGTTGCTCCCACTCGTGGCCGTAGGAAACATTTACGGCTAAGCCTCTTGTTCCTTTGCCGCTCTTGGTGGTGATGAGCACCACGCCGTTGGCGCCTGCGCTGCCGTACAGCACCGAGGCTTTGGCGCCCTTCAGGATTTCCATGCTTTCGATGTCCTCTGGGCTGATGTCGTTCACGCCCGAGCCGTAGTCAAACGAGCGTAGCGGGTCGTAGTCGCGCGACGCCATGCTCGACTCCTGGTCGTAGATGGGCACTCCGTCAATGACAAAGAGGGGGCGGATCAGGGAGCTTCCGTCGAGGCTCGAGGCGTTGCGGATTTTGATTTGCATACCGCCCGTTGGCCCTGCGGCCGTAGCCTGAATGCCCACGCCGGCTGCCTTGCCGTACAGAGCAGACAGCGGGTTAGCCGTTACGCCGGCCTGCACCAGCGCTTCGCCCTTCACCGAGCTGATAGCGTAGCCCAGCGCGCGCGTGTCCCGCTTGATGCCGAGGGCGGTAACAACCACCTCGTCCATTGCCTTGGAGTCTTCGGTCAGCGTAACGTCCACGCGCCCGTTCCCGGCAACGGTTTCCTCTACGGCTGCCAAGCCCAGAAAGGAGAATACCAGCGTTGCTCCGGCAGGCGCGCTGATGGTGTAGCTGCCGCTTACGTCGGTGGTAACGCCCGAAGTGGTGCCTTTGATGACAACGCTTGCTCCCGTCACAGGGTCGCCGTTGCCATCGCGCACCGTTCCGGATACGTTGAGATTTTGCGCCCACAGCTGCAAGGGCAGCAGGGCGCACAGCAGCGGTAACAGCAGACGCTTCATGCGCCTCGACAAACCGCAGCCCGCCTGAACAGAGGCGGACGTAGCCCGCTCTGCTCGATTTTGGTCGAGTAGTTTTTTGCTCATGATAAAAAAATTTAAGTGGATAAAAAAGAGATTGGGAAAAATAACAGGCAGCCGCAGCAGAGCGCTACTGCCTGTTAGGGTAAGCACAAAAAAAATGAACGGCCGCAACATTCGGTCGTTCATCAAAAAAGAAAAGGTGCACAGTATTGCAAAAGTCGAAAAAATTACGTATACTAAGGCCGCATTACGTAACTCATTGAGCAGTGTGTGTGTGTGTGTGTGTGTGTGTGTGTGTGTGTGTGTGTGTGTGTGTGTGTGTGTGTGTGTGTAAGACGTGAGCCCACTCTCTCAATATATGGCCTGTAGGCTCTACATACAATAGATAAATTA
>JAISGH010000173.1 GCA_031263185.1 Prevotellaceae bacterium
CTTCGTGTATTCCCTTCGCCAAAAGCGTGAATTTGCCACAACCCGGAAACGAATTTTACAATATGTTCTACTGTTTCCCTTTCATTCAATCCTTTATAATTAAAATTTTTTTCCTGCTGGAAATCATAATCAAGCGTAGCACGAATAATTTCGGCATCTGAATAAAGCACCGATTTTCCGTTAAGCACCCATTCGGCTTTGCTGATATTGTAATCTCTGATTTTGCCTGCAAACTTGTAAATTCCTGCAAAAAGTTGTTTGTGAATATTAATATACTCTACCGGCGAGAAAGAAAATGTGTTGTTAGATAGAATTTTGGCAATGCGAGCCGAAACCGTATCTGCTTCTTCGGTACGGTCATCATCGTTTGCTCTGACGGTTTTTGCGCTGTAATAATTGCCAATACGATGCTGTACTTCATCAATAGTGATTTTGCCTTCAATGTTCTGTTTGGCTGTTTCAATAAGGTAGTCGCTGGGTGTTAAGCCATCAACCTGCTGCAAGCCAATGGCCGTTTGCCAAATGTGAACCTTTTCCTTTTGTTTCGGCTCGCCCTGACGGATATATTCTTCAAAATCTTTCATTTTTCCCATTCCAATTGATTTACTCTTTCATTGAGCTGCTTGATTTTGTCGAGCAGCTTGCTGAAAGGCAATGATTCTCCGTAAATCATTGTTCGCTGCATCGTTTCATAATCAGCTTTCCAAAGGTCAATGATGTTATCCGGAGGCACAATATTTATCATTTTTGGCGCAAGCGTTGCATAATCAAATCCTCTTAATCCGATAAAAAAACGGCGGTGTTCAACTACTGAATGGTATAAATCCTTATCGGATAACGCTTCATCTGCAATAGCGGTATCCATTATCTTTTCCAAATCGTACAAATGACGACTCATTCTTTCCGCCCGCACAAACTCCTGTGGTTTGGCAAATTCCTCGTGTAGCAGGCAGATTTTTTCGATGAAAGTGCGTTGCAGCACAACGACTTGTACTTCAAATGGTTTTTCTGCAAATTCTTCATTCAAAAACGCCTCGTCAATCATAGATTGAAGCATAACAGTTTGTAATGGTTCGCTCATCGAACGTCCGCTAACTTCCACTATCACTTTGCGTTTGATATAGCTTTCTTCGTCAAAAAGCGATTGATATTCTACCTCGATAATTTCGGGGTCGGTGGTTGAAACAGGTGTGATATTGACTTTTACAGAAAATTTCGGGGAACTTACGCCGTTGCTTTCAAGTTGTTTTGCTAAATCGAATTGCAATTTTTCTCTAACAAATGAGCAGGCGGCACGGCGTAACTTGTCGCTAATCTGCGTTTTGGAAAGTGCGCCGCTAAACCCCAAAAACTCACGATTTATCGCAATATCCACATCTTCCGAAAACCGTTCAATCAATCTCCAGCATTTGCTCAGCGAAGTGCCGCCCTTGAATGATAAATGTTCGGCGTAAGGCAGTGAAAACAGGGCTTGCAAAACGGCTGTAACCCACCAGTCTTTTTCGATGATTTGCGGAGAAAGTCCTGTCGCTGCATAAGTTCGGCGAATTACTTCAAGCCGATTCTCTAATGGTAAATTTATGAAATTCATAATGATAACAGTAATTTACGAATCCAAAGCGGCATGAGTTGAATGTCGGCGCCGAGTTCTTTTTGTGAAATATTGGATAAATGTGATTTGATAATTTCCAATTGTTGTGGTGTGGCTTTACCTTCGCCGATTTCGCGCAGGGCGGATACAATTAGCATAAGCAATCTTGATTTGTACGCCAAACTTCGCGCTTCGGAAGTGTGCTTGAACAAAATTCCTTTGCCCTTTCCGACAGTAATACGGCGTGGCGCACCGTCGGTAATAAAAACGGCGTTTGCCTGAACTTGTGTGGAAAGCCCTAAAGTATTAAGGGCATAAGTGCCGGTCGGTACGATACGGATTTTATCGCGTTTGGCTATGCCGTATGCAATTTCGTCAATCGCAGGCGGTATGGGCGTGTTGCCATATTTCATATCCTTTTTAGGATAGTAATAAATGCCGTGCGCGACACGCATTATCAGGCCGGATTTATGCAAGCGTTGCAACGCTTTAAACACTGCTTCGGTGTTGCCGCATAAAGCAAAATCGCTTGCAAAAAGCAGCTTTCCTCTGCGTTGCCGTTTAATGTTGTTTTCTATTTTATTTCCAGCCGATTCCATATAAAAACCTTTTTTATTTTGTCCAAAATATATGATAAATATTGGACAAAGTTCACGCCGCAAAGATACTCTTTTTTCCCGAATTAACGAGCACGTTTCCATATTACCTTTCATATTAGGTTAAGTAAGCCAAAAGGCAGGGCAAAAATTTTCGCCCTGCCTTTTGGCTTACGCTTGCAAGCACCTTATCTAACGGCTAAAAATCCTCATGGCGTAGCCGCCGCCGGGAGCCATGCTGACGGTAATTTTTCTGTCGGCAGGGATGGCTACGGTTTCCTTAACGTAGTCTCTTGCGATGCGGTCGGCGTTGATGCCGTCGCGGAAAATTTCGGCAGCAAATGAGCCTTCGCCAAGGAACGAGAGGTCTACCTCTACGCTGCCGGCGCTCCAGCCGCCCATGCCGCCCACATACCACTCGCCGGCCTTGCGGCGGGCAATGGAGATGTACTTTCCGATAGCTCCGTCAACGACTTTTGTTTCGTCCCACACGGTGGGGATGGCGGCAATAAACCCGGTACATTCGCGCTCGGACAGGTAGGCAGAGGGGGCGTCGCACATCATGTTGAGCGGCGACTCGAAGATGACGTACTGCGCCAGCTGGCGGCAGCGTGTACCCTGACTCATTGGTTCGCTGTAAACGGCGCGGTAGTTTTGCTTTGTCGCGTTGCGCATGGCGCCCTGCGTGTAGTCCATTGGCCCGGCAACCATGCGGACAAAGGGGATGGTAAGCTCGTAGGTTACCTGATCTACGCTTTGCGCCCACTTCATTTGCTCCAGCCCAAATACAGCTTCGACGTTAAGTACGTTTGGGTAGGTACGCTGCAAGCCCGTTGGCTTGTAGGCCCCGTGGAAATCTATCAGCAGGTGGTACTTGGCGGCAACGGCAGCCGTGCGCAGGTAAAAATCTACCATAGGCTGGTCGTCGCGGTCCATAAAATCTACCTTGAACCCTTTGATACCCATTGCGGAGTAATGCCTGCACACGGCCTCCATATCTCTGTTGAAGGCGTAGTAGCCTCCCCAGAGGATTAGCCCCACATTTTTGGCGGCGCCGTAGCGTACAAGCTCCGGCAGGTCTATTTCCGGTACTACCTGCATCAAGTCGGCCTTTTTGTTCACCGACCACCCCTCGTCGAGAATGACGTACTCAAGCCCCAGCTGCGCGGCAACGTCAATGTAGTACTTGTAGGTGCTGTTGTTGACGCCTGCGCGGAAGTTCACGCCGTAGATATTCCAGTCGTTCCACCAGTCCCACATTACCTTGCCCGGCTTGATCCATGAAATATCCTCCACGCGGCTGGGCGATGCCAGCTTATACACCATATCGTTGTCGGCCAGCTCGGCGTCCTTTTCGGCTACAATTACGGCGCGCCAGGGGAACGCCGCCGCTCCGCCGCTAAAGCGAGCAATGTACGGCTCGCGCGCGAGCACTTTTTCCTGAAGCATGTTGTGGCCGCCCTGCTCAACTTCCTTGGGGCAGGCTGCAAAAACGCCCCTGAGCGTTGCGGAGCAGGACGCATTGGAGAGAAACATTCCCGGATAGCTGAGCAAGTCGGCCTCTGCAATGCACACCTTTTTCCCCTTTGCGCTTTCAACCACCACGGGCAGGAACGCCAGCCGCAGCGAGTCCCACTCCGAAAGCGGGGCAACGTGGTATACGTTTTCAAAAGAGTTGAAAAACTGCGCCTCGAATGAGGCGTTGCTGCTGCTGCCTGTGCGAACATAGGGGATGTAGGCTTTACCGTTTTCGGGGAAGCAGAACTCTGCCTGCTCGCCTGCTACCAAAAACGGTTTTCGGGACGAAGCCTCAAAGCGGTACGCCACCCCGTCGTTGTAAGCCCTGAATACTATGCTGTAGTCGCCCTTGAAGCGCAGCCTCAGCTCGTTGTAGCTCTCCTTGACCTCCGCTTTTTTGTAAAACGGCGAAGCAATTACTCCGCTTACGGTGCGGGTTTCCTGCTTTGTCAGGCGCGGGTCAACGCCCCACTTTGTGCCGTCGGCAAGCGTCATGGAGATGGTGGAGGGGGCCAGCACAACGTCGCCGCGGTGCAGCACGGAGTAGCTAACGGTTTTACCCACGGAGATCTCCATTTTCAGCGCTTCCGAGGGAGATTGCAGCACAAGCTGCTTTTGCCCAAGCAGCAGCGTTGGCAGCAGCATGAGCGAGATAAAAGGTACATTTTTTTTCATGTTATTCAAAAACAGCTTAGGCTCTCTCCTAAACTTCAAAAAATTAAGTTTTTATAGAGGGAATATTAGCGCTATAATTTTTATTTTTACGAAGGCAAATGTACGCAAATTTCTTTAGAAGCTAAAAATTAATTTTAGGTGGTGTCCATATTCTATTGATATGAAAATATATTTTGCCCGTAGGGCATTCATCTCTTAGCTATGAATCCCCTACGGGGATAAGAGAAAAACTATACACGCTTTTCTATTGATATGGTTCCCTATTCTTATGATTTTTGCAAGCAAAACGCATAATTTTTCTCATAAAAATTGTTACTTTTGATTACGGCAAACATACGCATCACGAGTTTAGCCCTTACGGCGTTTATTACCAACATTTTGTTTTTACCCTCCGCCACTTTTCTGATATAATAGCCATTTAGCTCTCCTTTCATCCGCGTGGCAGCACTCAAGGCCGCCATGTGCAGAAGCGCTTTAATACTTTTGTCCGCTCGGTTGGAGACCTTGGATCGGGAGCGTACCGACGAGCCGGAATCGTACTTAAAGGTAGCAACTCCGGCATGGCAACAAAACTTACGTGCACTGTCAAAATCGCTGAAAGCATTGGTCTCGACAATCATCTTAACGGCGGTTCGCTCACCTACCCCGTCTACAGAAAGCAGTAATTCGTGCTGGCGCTTAAGCACGCTATCGCCCTCTATCAGCTTCCGAATTTTGGCTTCAACTTCAGCTATGGCCACCTCCAGCGCCTTAAGCACTTTGTCCATACGCCGTGCTTTGTCCTGATAATCATCAGGGCTCATAAACCGCTTTTGGTCGGTAAGCTGTCCCTGATATTTACGCTTATCGCACATGTACATATCGCGCTCGCCGACGAGCTGCTTTAAGCTTGCGAGGTGCTTTTCCGGCAGGGAAAAAAGCCGAACCTTATCCTGAAAACGCGTAGCGTATGCGGCTATTTTACGGGCGTCCAGCTTGTCGCTCTTGCCGCGATTAAGCCCTGATGAGTGCTTTATCTGCGCCGCATTTTCCATCCACAGGTCAATATGCAGCGCCTCACAGGCGCAGCCCAGCGGATAGCCATATTGACCGGTATATTCGGCACAAATCAATACTTCCGAGGCCTCTTCCCGTAACGCTTCAAAGCTACCAGAAAGGAACTTCGAATGGCCGGCGGGCTGTTTTCAGCAACCCA
>JAISGH010000052.1 GCA_031263185.1 Prevotellaceae bacterium
AATCCCGACAAAACACAAACGCCTCGAACACCAGCGCTCTGTGCCGGGATAACAGATAAAGTATGGGATATTAAATATGCCTTTGCAATACCCTACATTGATGACAATTAAAATAGGACACCACCCAAAATATTGAAGGGTGGGAAAAGTTTGCGCGCCGAATGGCCGACACAAAGCACGTGGTTTATATTACCGGAAGTAACGCCAAAATGCTGAGCCGCGAAATCCAGACAACCCTTGGCGGACGGTTTATTCCCGTAGATGTTTACCCGTACAGCCTGAAAGAATTTCTGAACGCCAACAGCATAACCGTTACCCCAAACGCTTTGCTGGCTACGGAAATGAAGTCGGAAATTCTGCGATATTTTAATGACTACTTTTACTTCGGCGGATTTCCGGAAGGCGCCCGGCTATCCGCAAAAAGGAATTACCTGACAAGTGTTTACCAAAAAATATTTTTAGGCGACATCGCCGCCCGATATGCCGTAGGCAACCCCTTTGCCTTGCGCATACTCTTCAAAAAAATAGCGGAAAGCGTTAAGCAGCCGCTGTCTTTTACGAGAATGGCGAATATCGTATCCTCAACAGGCGCGAAAGTAGGAACCAATACCATCATAAACTATATAGAGCATGCAAAAGATGCATGGCTGCTATCCTCAATACAAAACATTGCCGGAAAGCTGGTTGATAAAGAAACAAATCCGAAATATTACTATACGGATAACGGTATTTTGAATTTATTTATTGTTGATGGCAACACTTCGCTGCTCGAAAATCTGGTTGCTGTTAGCTTGCTGCGCAAGTATGGCCGTAACGATGCCGTCTTTTTCTACAGTAAAGGGGTTGAAGTTGACTTCTATATTCCCGAAGAGGCTACGGCAATTCAGGTGTGCTACAACTTGGATGGCAGCAACGACACTTTCGACAGGGAAATCAGCGCCCTACAGAAGGTAGCCAAAATACTGAACTGCACTAAGCAGCTTGTTATAACAAGAGATGCGGAGCGCTCCATTACATCCGGAGGAGTAACCATTGATGTGGTTCCGGTGTGGAAATGGCTGCTGGAAAGCGTATAAATTTTGCAGACACGAATATGAATGCCCTACGGGCAATAAAGCGGGCTTGCCGATACGCCGTTCTATTGATATGAATGTCCTACGGGCAAAATATATTTTCATATCAATAGAATATGGACATCACCAGAATATGGACACCACCTCAAAAAAAGATTTAGCCCCCTAAATAGCTGGAGAAGCTATCTACAACTCTCAACTTTCAACCCGAAAATACCGCGCATGGGGGCTTGCCAGCATTACGCCGCAAACCGACGAGGCGGGCACCATCATGTAGCTGTCGGTGAGCGTTACGCCGGTACGCGCCGTGGCGTCGAGCAGGGCAAACAGCGCTGCTTTTTGGCTGTGGTCGGGGTACGAAGGGTAGCCCACTGCCGGCCGAATACCTTGCTCCTTGCTGCTTCGCAAGCCGTCCTTGTCGTACCCCCAAATATTTTTGCGCACCTGCTCATGCAGGTATTCGGTGCAGGCTTCGGCCAAGCGGCTGCAAAGCGTTTCTACCAGCAGGGCGCTGTAGTCGTCGCCGGCAGCACGGTACTGCTGCGGCAGCGGAGCTTTGGGCTTTACCGAAACCAAAAAAGCGCCGACGTAATCCTGAACGCCGGAGTCTTTTGGCGCAACAAAATCGGACAGCGAAAGGTTTGGCTGCCCGCCGTCCTGCTTGAGCAGCGTACGCTGCATGGGCAGCACCGCGATAGCTTGCGTACGCTGCTCGTTGTACGCTACAATATCGTCGCCCTCCGAGGCGGCAGGAAAAATCCCCACCACCGCCTGAAGCGAGAGCTGCTGCTCGCTATCCAGCTGGCTCAGCATACGGGTGGCGTCGCTGAAGAGCTGGCGGGCGGCGGCACCCTTTTCCTCGTGCTGCAATACGTCGGGGTAGCGCCCCTTGACATCCCATGCGTAAAAAAACATCGTCCAGTCAATGAGCGGAGCAAGCAGCGAGATGGCCACGTCGCGCTGCACGGTTACCCCCAGCGCGTTGGGCGCAGCTATTTTTTCGCTGCTCCAGTCTATTTTAAGCCTGTTGGAGCGCGCCTCTGCAAGGGTCAAAAATTCTTTTTTCCGATAAGCCTCCTCGTGCATCCTGCGGAGCTCGCGGTAGCGTTCTGCCTGCTGCTTTGCTGCCGCCTCGCGGAGGTTTTCCTGCGTAAGGCTGCGCACCGCCGCGGCTGCCCGCGAGGCGTCTTTTACGTACGACACGCCGTTGGGGTACTGCACATCCAGCTTCACCGCCGTGTGCAGCTCGCTGGTGGTTGCGCCGCCCACCATCAGCGGTATGCGCATGTTGCGCCGGTGCATTTCGTGCGCTATGTGCTCCATCTCCTCCAGCGACGGCGTTATCAGCCCGCTTAGCCCAATCACATCTACCTTGTTGGCCAGCGCCATCTCTATAATCTTTTCCGACGGCACCATCACGCCAAGGTCTATAATCTCAAAACCGTTGCAGGCAAGCACTACGCTCACAATATTTTTTCCAATATCGTGCACATCACCCTTTACGGTGGCAAGCAGCACTTTGGTGGGCGCTGTCGGCTGCTGTTCGCCGCCAGCGCTCGCCAGCGCTTTGCCGGCTTCTATGTGAGGCTGTAGCGCGGCGACGGCTTTTTTCATCACGCGGGCGCTCTTTATCACCTGCGGCAAAAACATTTTTCCGCCGCCAAACAAGTCGCCCACCGCGCCCATAGCCAGCATGAGCGGCTGCTCAATGACCTCCAGCGGCGTATATTTTTTGAGCGCCTCGGCAATATCCTCATCCAGAAAATCTACCATTCCCTTCACCAGCGCGTACTTCAGGCGCTCCTCTACGCTCGCCTGCCGCCACAGCAGCTCCTGCGCCGCCGGTTTTTCGCCCTGCTGCACCTCGCGATGCTCCTCGGCGTAGGCAATCAGCCTTTCGGTGGCATCGGGGCGACGGTTGAGCACCACGTCCTCCGCCAGCTCCAGCAGGCGAGGCTCCACCTCGCTGTACACCTGCAGCTGGCCGGCGTTGACAATACCCATATCCAAGCCTGCCTCAATGGCGTGGTACAGAAAAACGGAGTGCATGGCCTCGCGCACCGTATCGCTGCCGCGAAACGAAAACGAGAGGTTGCTTATCCCTCCGCTAATGCTGGCATGCGGAAGGTTTTCCTTTATCCATCGGCACGCTTTGATGAAGCTCACGGCGTAGCCGTTGTGCTCGGCAATGCCCGTCCCCACAGCCAGCACGTTTGGGTCGAAGATAATATCCTGCGGCAGGAATCCTATTTTTTGCGTAAGCAGCTTGTAGGTTCGCTCGGCAATGGCAATCTTGCGCTCGTAAGTATCGGCTTGCCCCTGCTCGTCGAAGAGCATCACCACCGCCGCCGCGCCGTACCGGCGAATGAGCTGCGCCCGGTGCAAAAATTCCTCCTCGCCCTCCTTCAAGCTGATGGAGTTGACGATGGATTTTCCTTGAGCGCACTTTAGCCCCGCCACTATCACCTCAAACTTCGACGAGTCTATCATCACCGGAACTCTTGCTATTTCCGGCTCGGAAGCCACTAAATTCATGAACTTCACCATTGCCGACGGAGCGTCGAGCATGGCGTCGTCCATGCAAATATCAATGATTTGCGCCCCGTTTTCCACCTGATGCCGGGCAATGGAGATGGCCTCCTCGTACCGGCTTTCGCGTATCAGCCGCGCAAATTTTTTGGAGCCTGCCACGTTGGTGCGCTCTCCAATATTGACAAAGTTGCTTGACTTATCTACCTTCAGCGCCTCCAGCCCGCTTAGCGTTAGCGCGCCGTCGTCCGGCTGAGGCTGCCCGCCGCCGCTACCTGCTGCCGGACGAGGCTTGTACTTCGGCGCTTTCTGCGCCAGCAGCGCAATGTGCTCCGGCGTTGTTCCGCAGCATCCGCCCACAATATTTACCCAGCCATGCTGCATGTATTCCTCTACGATAGCCACCATTTCCTCCTTTGTCTGGTCGTACTGCCCCAGCTGGTTTGGCAGGCCGGCGTTGGGGTGTACGCTCACCCTGCAGCGGACGGTACGCGCCAGCTCCTCCACAAACGGGCGCAGCTGCTCCGCCCCAAGCGCACAGTTAAGCCCAACGCTGAGCAAATCGGCATGCGCTATGGAGCACACAAAAGCGCCCAGCGTTTGGCCGGACAGCAGGCGGCCGCTGGCGTCGGTAATAGTGCCCGAAACCATAACCGGAATGGGGCGACCGCCACTTTGCTCGCGGGCGGCAGCGGCGTAGAGGCCAGCCTTTACGTTGAGCGTGTCAAACACCGTTTCAAACAGGAGAATATCCACGCCGCCCTCGTCCAGCGCAGCAATCTGCTCGGCGTACGCCGCCACCAAATCGTCGAAAGTAACCGTGCGCAGGGCAGGATTGTTCACGTCCGGCGACATGGAGGCGCTACGGTTGGTTGGCCCAATGGAGCCGGCAACAAAGCGTGGCTGCGCCGGATTTTTGGCAGTGTACTCGTCGGCCACTTCGCGGGCAATTCGCGCAGCAGCAAGATTTATCGCGTACACCTGCGCCTGCATACCGTAGTCGACCATAGATATGGCATTTGCGTTGAACGAGTTGGTAGTAACAATATCGGCGCCTGCCGCCAAGTACTGCTCGTGTACCGAGCGTATGACGTGGGGCTGGGTGAGGCAGAGCAAATCGTTGTTGCCTTTTTGGTTATGCGCATCACCTTTGAATTGCGCTCCGCGAAAATCCTCTTCGCCCAGGCGGTAGCGCTGGATGAGGCTACCCATAGCGCCGTCCAGCACCAATATCCGCTGCGCCAAAGCCGTATGTAGATTGTCTTGCATAAAAACAGGTTAACAGAGTATATATAATTAAGAATTAAGAATATCAGTAGGTGCAGGTGTCATAAACCGCCAAGGCTTGTCTTTCCAAGCGCCGGCGTAGCCAATACCCACGCGTTTGCCTGTTTCTATTCTCGGTACAGGCTCATTTTTATCCTCTACCCAAATGCGCGTGGAAGTGGCCAAATCTTCGGCGTAGAAGCTTTTGTCCACCTGCAGCAGCCTGCCCACGCGCCCCGGCCCAACAACATTCTCAACGCCGCGAATGAGCACAGCCTGCGGGCTACCCTCAACGCCGGTAACAAAGTTGAGCATGTAGTACATGCCGTAAATGAAATACACGTATATCAAGCCCCCTTTACGGAACATAACGTCTGTGCGAGGCGTACGCCCCTTGCTGGCGTGGCAGGCCAAATCCTCTTCGCCGCGGTACGCTTCGGTTTCTACAATGCGGCGCTTCGTTACTACTCCATTGGTTTGCCGCACAATATATTTACCCAGCAACTCGGGAGCCACTTGCAGCACATCGCGCTCAAAAAAGTCCGTTGATAAACGCATAAAATCCAAGTAAAATGAGGCGGTAAAGGTACAAATTTTCCGGCATAAAATTGAAAATTTTCAGCCGAAAATGCTTACCTTTGGAGAATAAGAAAATTCTAAATGGTAGCGCACCAAATCAAACCCTCAAAATTTTTGAAGTATGCTAATCGCTAATCCCCTATACGACGTTGTCTTTAAGTACATGATGGAGGACAATAAGGTAGCCAAAAAGTTCATCTCCGCCATCATCGGCGAGCAGGTGAAAGAGCTTCAGCTTGCACCGCAGGAGTACGTTGCCCAAATTGAGCTGCGGCAGCAAACCCATACTGTGTGCCGGTTAGACTTTATTGCGCACGTCATCACCGCCGACGGTGAGCGCCGCAGCGTGATGATAGAGGTGCAAAAGGCAAATATCTCCACCGACATCATGCGCTTCCGGCAGTACCTCGGCAAGCAGTATCAAAACTTGGAGAATAGCCATACAGACAAGCGGGGTAACATTAACGCTATGCAGATATACTGCATCTTTGTTCTTGGCGACGGCCTGAAGATACCGGGCGTTCCGGTGCTGGAGATTATCCCCGAGGTGAAAGACCGCGCAACGGGAAAACCTCTTACGAACATAACGAACATAAAGCAGCGGTTTATCAAGAGCCTTCACCACCGCTCGTGGATAGTGCAGGTGCCGGAGCTGCCGAAGCATCGGCGCGACGATTTGGAGAAAATGCTGAGCATATTTAACCAAAACAACCGCACCAGCCGCTACATTTTGAACATTCCGGAGGAGGAAGTCCCCCCGCAGTACCGCGATATAGTGCGCCGCCTGCAAAAGGCAGCCGCCACCTCCACCATGCAAGCCAACATGGAGGCCGAAGATTTTCTGCTGGAAGCTTT
>JAISGH010000060.1 GCA_031263185.1 Prevotellaceae bacterium
GTTGTGCGTTGTTGACCTACCTGGATTCGAACCAAGACAAACAGATCCAGAGACTGTTGTGCTACCATTACACCATAGGTCAATATACCTCCGGTCAATACATCCGAAAAAATATAAGGCTGCAAAGGTACAAAATGTTTTTTATTTTGCAATAGCTTTACTATACTTTACTTTGGTATCCACCGCCGCTTACGATATGGAGAAGTTAATCTTGCTTTCGGTAAAAAAGCGCTCCAGCTCTTTGGTGAAAGTTACCAAATACTTGCGCGAAAAGAGCGCTACGTTTACGCCGTGCTTGGTGTCGAATACTTTCAGGTAGAACTTTGCGCTACCCTTGGGGGCTGCTGCAAGCTTGTCGGCAAACTCGGCAATAAGCATTTCTGTTACCTCATTGAGGTCAATGTTGGCCACTATTTTCTTTATGCCTTTGCCCATGATTTCCCCCAGCAGCTCTACCTTGGTTACCTTCACATCCAGTTCCGCCTCCCGCAAACCGCCGCCGCTGCTTTGCGGCTGAGCGTTTCCGTACTGCTGACGCTCCTGCACCGTAACGTGGAGGCGTAGCGGATAGCCCTCCACAAAAAATTTTTTGAACGTAACGTAATCGTTCCCGAACATCGTAAACTCGTGCGTTCCGGTAAAATCCTCTATGGTAAATCGCCCGTACGGGTTACCTTTTTTGGATATAAATTCGGACGCTTTTGTAACCAACCCTGCGCACGTCAGGCTTCTGCCGAGCAGTGGCCTGATGTTTGCAAAATCGTACATGGTGCTGTTGGTCATCTGCTGCATTACTGTTTTGAACTCGTCGAGCGGGTGCGACGAGAGGTATATGCCGATAAGCTCGCGCTCACGGTTGAGGATTGCCAGCTTGCTTACGTCGGCGGCGGCCGGCGGCTTGGGTTTTTGCACCACGTCAACGCCGGCGCCGGCGCCCCCGCCAAAGAGCGATTGCTGCTGCGAGCTTTTGCTTTGCTGCAGCAGGATGCCAAAGCGCACAAGCGCGTCGACAAAGGTAGCGCCATCGCTGCTCTCGGAGGTGAGGTAGCCCTGACGGTCAACGCCGAGGTTGTCCAGCGCTCCTGAGCCGGCGAGCGATTCGAGCGTTTTTTTGTTGCACGATTGCAGGTTGACGCGCTCCACCAAGTCATAAATATCTTTGAACAGGCCATGAGCCTTTCGCTCTTCCACGATGTTGAGGACTGCATTTCCGCCCACGCCTTTTACGGCGCCCAGCCCAAAGCGGATGTTGCCCTCCTTGTTTACGGTAAACGTGAGAAGGCTCTCGTTTATGTCGGGGCTGAGCACAGCGATGTTCATGCGCCGACATTCGTCCATGAGCTTCGACACTTCTTCGATGTTGGAGAGGTTGCAGCTGAGCAGCGCCGCCATGTACTCCGATGGGTAGTTGGCCTTAAGGTAGGCGGTTTGGTAAGCCACCCACGAGTAGCAGGTGGCGTGCGACTTGTTGAACGCATACTCGGCAAACGATGTCCAGTCGTCCCAAATTTTGCGCACCACCGCTTCGTTATGCCCGTTGGCCTTGCAGCCGTCAAAAAATTTGGGCTGCAGCGCGTCCAGCTTTTCCCTGATTTTTTTACCCATTGCCTTGCGCAGCTCGTCGCTCTGCCCGCGCGTAAAGCCTGCCAGCTTGCGCGACAGCAGCATGACCTGCTCCTGGTAGACGGTAATGCCGTAGGTTTCGCTCAGGTATTCCTCCATGTCGGGAATATCGTACGCTATCTTTTTGCGCCCCTGCTTGCGGTCGATAAAATCGGGGATATACCCTATTGGCCCCGGGCGGTACAGGGCGTTCATGGCGATGAGGTCTTCGAACTTTGTTGGCTGCAGGCTCCGCAGGTGCTTGCGCATACCGTCGCTTTCAAACTGGAACGTGCCGATGGTGTCGCCGCGGCTGTACAGCTCGTAGGTTGCCTTGTCGTCAATGGGGATATCGTCGATGTTTACGTCAACGCCGCGGCTTTGCTTGATGTTGACCACGGCTTCCTTGAGAATGGAGAGGGTTTTCAGCCCCAAGAAGTCCATTTTAATCAGCCCCACGTCCTCCACCTTGGTGCCCTCGTACTGCGTTACGGCAATTCTCTTTTTTTCTTTGCCGTCCTTGGCGGCATCTTTGTCCTCCGCCGTGCTGATGGGCACAAAGTTGGTGAGGTCGTCGGCGCCAATGATTACGCCGCAAGCGTGTACGCCAACGTTGCGCACCGTTCCCTCGAGTATTTGCGCAAACTTGATGGTATCGCTCATCAGCGGGTCGGCAGATGCGGCGGCCGCTTTCATTTCCGGAATGTTCGCCACGGCGTTTTTTACCGAGCAATCATTGCGCGGCAGCTGGTCAATGAGGCCCGACAGGCGGTTGCTCTCCTGCAGCGGCAGCTTCTGTACGCGCGCCACATCCTTGATGGCCGACTTGGCGGCCATTGTGCCGAAAGTTACAATCTGCGCTACCTTCTCCTTGCCGTACTTATCGGTAACGTACTGCAGCACCTTGTCGCGGCCGTTGTCGTCAAAGTCAATGTCAATATCGGGCATGGAAATGCGGTCGGGGTTGAGGAAGCGCTCAAACAGCAGGTCGTACTTGAGGGGGTCTATATCGGTAATGCGCAGGCAGTAGGCCACCACCGATCCGGCCGCCGATCCGCGCCCGGGGCCAACCCACACGCCCATCTCGCGGGCTGCCGCAATAAAATCCTGCACAATGAGGAAGTACCCGGGAAAGCCCATGTTGATCATCGTATCCAGCTCAAAGTCTATGCGGTCTTTTACCTCCTGCGCCATTTGGGGGTAGCGCCCCGCGGCGCCCGGCACGTTGCCCTTGGCTACGCCGTTGTAGGTGATGTGCCGCAGGTAGTCGCCATCGCTTTCAAAGCCTTCGGGCAGGGGAAATTTGGGCATGATGGCCTTGCTGTTGATGTCGTAAAACTCAACCTTGTCGGCTACTTCGACAGTGTTGGCAATCGCCTCCGGAATATCGGCAAAGAGCGCCTCCATTTCGGCGGTGCTCTTAAACCACTCCTGCCGCGTGTAGCGCATACGGTTGGGGTCGTTCACGTCGGCGGCGGTGCTGATGCACAGCAGCCGGTCGTGCGCCTGCGCCTCGTCTTCGTTGACGAAGTGCACATCGTTGGTGGCAATAAGCTTTACGTCCAATTTTTTCCCCAGCTCCACCAGCTGGGCGTTGACAAGCACCTGCTGGGGGTAAACTTCCTGCGCTGCCGTGGGGTCGGTGGCCTTGTGGCGTTGCAGTTCAAGGTAGTAGTCGTCGCCAAAGAGCTTCTTGAACCACAGGATGCTTTTTTCGGCGCTTGCCAAGTCGTTATTCATGATGTACTGCGGGATTTCGCCGCCCAGGCAGGCCGACGAAACGATAAGCCCCTCGCGGTACTTTTCCAGAATTTCCTTGTCGATGCGCGGCTTGCTGTAAAATCCCTCCAAAAATCCCAGCGATACGAGCTTCATCAGGTTGTGGTACCCTGTTTTGTTTTTTGCCAGCAAGATGAGGTGGTCGCCGCCGAGGTCGCTCTTGCCTTTTCTGCTGAAGCGGCTATCCGCAGCCACGTAAACTTCGCACCCAATGATGGGCTTGAAGCGCTTTGCCTCCTCCTTTTGCAGCTGCTGCCGGAGCGCCGAGGTATCTTCGCCGCTCTTCTCTGCCTCTGCTATTTGCTTTTGGAGACTCCCGATGGACTTGGCGGCGGCGCTGTTTTTTTTGGCGATGCAGTCAAAAAATTCCTTCACACCGTACATGTTGCCGTGGTCGGTTATGGCTACTGCTTTCATGCCGTCGGCAATGGCTTTTTCGACAAGGTTTTTTATTTTCGAGGCGCCGTCGAGTATGGAATACTCCGTGTGAACGTGAAGATGTACAAACATAGCAATATGGTATATGCAGCATTTTTATTGAGAAAAAAGGTGCACAAAAATACAAAAAATATCCGCCTCACTTCCGAAAAAAATGCGTACATTTGCTTCATGTTATTACGTTTTTTCAACAATATAAAGCCGCTTATGTATTTGGCTGTTGCGCTGCCGGCGGTTACCTGCACCAAGGAGTACGATTGCCCTGTGCCCAGCGTTGGGCGCTTTGAGTTCAACGTGCCCATGCCTGCCTACGAAATAATGACGGCAAAATCAATCCCCCAGTACGGATACGGTAAGCACGGCGTAATAGTTTTTCGCTACAACAACGC
This sequence comes from Prevotellaceae bacterium, assembly GCA_031263185.1. Lineage (GTDB taxonomy): Bacteria > Bacteroidota > Bacteroidia > Bacteroidales > UBA932 > JAITMY01. The sequence continues at coordinate 4,209 of JAISGH010000060.1, forward strand.
TCCAAACGAGGTGTTTGCCTTTGACGCTACCTGCCCCAACAGCGAGGAGTGCCTCACCGCCGGAGTGGTGGAGTACAGCAACGGCGACGGCAATGGGTACGGCGTTTGCAAAAAATGCAAGTCGCGCTACAGCCTGATAGACGGCAAGCATGCCGACAAGCGCATCAAGCTCCGCGCGTACTTTGTGCAGCCGCTGTCGAACCTCACCGACTACTACCGCGTGTACAACGCCAACTAACTAACCTCAGTAGCAATTAATTAGGGTCTGCTGAAAAACTTGATGGTGTCCATGTTTTATTGATATAATTTATTAATTCCCATTCAATACGTTATAATAGCATACTTTTTACATCACTACCAAAATTCTTTTTGCCATCTGCGCGCTAAAAACAAAAGTGGTTGTCAATAAATTAAGGCGTAAAATTGGTGATGTAAGAAAGTTGAATTTGCGACAAATTGAAATGCACCCTTCATGAAATGCTCTATCATCTTGACCTGCCGCTTCTTTGCCACCTTCTGACGGTAACAGCTGATGGCGCTTCTATGCTTTCGTAAAAAATCCACCGACCGTTTTCAAACCGGAAAGCGTCGTAGGCGTCGTTTGGGATGTAGGTTTCGTAGCGCCCGCGCAGCTGGCTGTACATGGGCATAAGGTTTGAGAAAATAATCTGATTTGTGCCGTCGTGGTAGCGCAGATCCATTACGGCCTCTGCGCTATACTCAAAAATCATGCGATAGGTAACCCTGTTTTTTTTCACAAAAACAGGAGCGCCAAAGGTGCACTGCCCGCCGCTGTCCACGTTCAGCACATCTACCACTTTTTTGTTGCTGATTCTGTTGTTGCAGGGCGAAATTCCTAACAGCGTGTAAACAGGCTTACCGGTGCGAGGGTGCTGCTTGTCTATCAGCTTGGTGTATAGCGCGCCAAACCACTCGTTGGCGCCCAACACCCTGCCTTCAACCAGCTTGGTGTGCATACGCTTGTCGCGTAGCGCGTGCAGCGTAGCGCGTGCAGCGCCGGCGTTGCTTCGCAAAAGCACGTAGCCAAAGTACTCCTGCCTGCCGGGTATGGGAACATTCCACGTAATGACGCGCACCAACCCGTCGGCTGAGGCCACTTTGTACAGGTACGGAATGGAGTCGAAGGCGTAGAAAAAAGCCGAATCCTGACGTAGCGTCTGCTCAAATTGCGCGGCAAAGGCGCTGTTCAGCGCCAGCTTCTGCGTGCTGTCGCTGGTTTTTGCTATATCCCGAATGGCGTCCCTGAGCGCTCGCTCGCGCTGCGTAAACTCTTGCCGCGTCAGCGCGAAAAGAGGTACGCCGGCTACGAGAAGAAAAAACAGGCAGCTTTTTTTTATGTGAGAAATCATTCTTCCAAGCATTTGTATAAAAGGTTACACACTTCGCCGATTTGCTCGTCGGTAATGTTGAGCGGCGGCGCAATACGAAAGGCGGTGCTGCAAAACAAAAAGCAGTCGATAGCCAGCCCATGCTGCAAGGATTTTCGGAAGAACCGCTGCACACGCTGCGCATCGCCCAGCTCCACCGCCAGCAGCAATCCTTCGCCTCGCACCTCCTTCACGGCAGGGTGCGCCAGCATTGCCTTTGCCAGCAGTTGCTTTTTGCGCTCCACCTCCGGCAGCAGCTTTTCCTCCTCCATAACCTCCATTGCTGCCAAGCCTGCGGCGCACGATACGGGGTGTCCGCCAAAGGTAGTAATGTGCCCCAGGGCAGGGTTGGCAAGGCTGCTCATCAGCGCGCCGGAGGCAACAAACGCTCCCAAAGGCATTCCGCCGCCAAACGCCTTGCCCAGCGTCAGGATGTCGGGGGTTGCGCCGTAGCGCTCAAAGGCAAACATGGTTGCCGTGCGCCCCATGCCGGTTTGCACCTCGTCGAATATGAGCAGCGCACCCACGGCGGTGCAGCGGCTGCGCAGCTGCTGCAAAAAATTGCGCTGCGGCGCAACAACGCCTGCTTCGCCCTGAATAGGCTCTACGATGACGCAGGCTGTGCGCTCGGTTATTTGCGGCAGCTGCTCCTCGCTGTTGAAATCCAGCACGCGGACGTCGGGCAGCAGCGGCAGAAAAGTTTGCTTGAAGGCGTCGTTGCCTGCCATGCTCAGCGCTCCCTGCGTGCTGCCGTGGTAGGCGTTGCGAAAGCATACCATCTCGGAGCGGCGCGTGTAGCGCTTTGCCAGCTTCATTGCCCCCTCGCTGGCTTCGCTGCCGGAGTTGACAAAGTAAACGCTGGACAGGCTCTGCGGAAGTAGCGCGCACAGCTTTTGCGCAAGCAGCACCTGAGGGCTTTGAACATATTCGCCGTACACCATCAGGTGCATGTACTGCGCCGCCTGCCGCTGCACCGCTGCCACCACCTTGGGGTGGCTGTGCCCTACGTTGCTTACCGATACGCCCGATACCAAGTCAATGTAGCGCTGCCCGTCGGCGGCGTAGAGGTAAATCCCCTCCGCGCGCGCAACCTCCAACCCCATAGGAGCGGAGGAAGTTTGGGCAACATGCCGGAGGAATAAGCTGCGTAACGATATGTGATTCATATTCTGATGCTTAACGTCTAAAAATCGGCTGAACACGCGGTGGTCGCTGCAAAGGTAGCAAATATCTCCTTTACTGTTTTCTCCTTTTTGTAAATATTGAAATGGTTGCAGCCGCTGATTTTCTTCACCTTACAGCCACTTATCAGCTGCGATATTTTCAGCATGTGGTCTTCCTTAATCATATCATTTTCAGCGTATAGTATACAAATATTTGCCCGTATGCTTTTGAGCTCGTCGTCGGTTATTCCAATATCATTCAGCATTAGCTTCCACCGCATGATATGCTTCTTCACCGGCAAGCGCAGCTTTTTCAGGAGCAAAAATATCTTGTACATCCTGTTCAGCTGCCTCAGCGCCTCATCTGTCGTCCCGCTCACCAAGTAGTTGGGCGATAGCGCCACTATTCTTTCAAAAATTTCAGGATGCTTCTTTGCCAGAAACAGGCAAATATTTCCGCCATCGCTGAACCCTACAACGTATGCTTTGCTTATGCCAAGCTTTTTGCAGAAGTTCACCACGTCGTCGCTGAATTGGTTGATAGAATACTCGCTGTCGCAGGAAATGCTTTGCCCGTGCCCTCGGCTATCAAGGGCGTAGGTATGAAAATGCTTAAAATGCTTTAGCTGGTGCTCCCGAAATATGCCTTTATTTTCGGAGTTCCCATGCAGCAGCAGGAGGTTTTTGCCCGACCCGTGCTCGGAGTAGGCAATTTTTATGTCGTCCAGCTGCAGGTACTTTGTTTTCATTCTCCCAAATTTTGGATGTATATGTTTGCGTGCTGCCCCCCCCAATCGCTTCGCTTCATTGGGGATTATTCACATTCAACCCTGCGGGTTGAGCGCCCAATTTTATCCGACACTTCTCCCCCGTACCGTTACTTCGGGTTGTATCCCGATTTTTCCAGAATTTGCCGGTAGCCATTGTCGAGCATAAGCTGCGGCAGGGTAACGCTGGGGTTGCGCTTCATGTAGCGGCTTACAATTCTGTAGCCAAGCCAGTTGGCAGTGCGCCCCGGCGCCTCGCGCGAAAACTCCTGCGTGAACGGCCTGTCTTCTGTGAATTTGCCAATGGTGAAAGCGTTGGTAGAAAAAAGCAGCTTATTTTCTATCAGGTATAGCCAAATGTACTCCTCGTTGCTGTGGCATACGTCCAGCTCTTTTTGGGTAAAGCCGAAAATGGCCGTATCCGGGTCGGCGGGCAGCATTTGCTTGGCAAAGTAGAGCCGCTTTCCTTCCCAAATAATGCGCCCCAGCAGCTCATCCTGCCCGGAGGCGTAGGGGAACAGCGCCTCCGCCAGCGCGTCCATGACGTCGGCGGGGATTTTGGCAGGGTACATCTTGCGCGCCATGTACTTGTAAAAACCCAGCTGCGGGTAGAGGCTGTAGTCCGCTCCCAAGTACTTGTCCAGCCCAATCCCAATAGCGCCTTCGGTCAGCATGATAGATTGGTTAAACCCCGACACGTAGGTAACTATGCCTGGGGTCTTGTCGTTGGGGAAGTGCAGCTTGTAGCGCTTAAAGGCGTCGGTTAGCTTGGCGTTTAGCGCCTCGCAGTCGGGAAAAACGCGCTGCGCTTCTCTGTACGCTTCGCGCACAACATCATCGCGCAGAAAATCGGCAAGGTACCCGAAAAAATCGGAATCCTGCGGCGTTCCCACGTCAATGATACCGCTACAGTAGTAGGTGAAAAAATCGCCATATTTTTGCTGCAAGGCCGGAATTTGCTGCGGCAAGCTGTCGGGGTTGAGGGTGAGCAACTCCCGGTCAAACCGCTGCACCTCAACGGTTAAATTTATCTTGGCCAGCTTGGAATTTTCATTCTTGCAGCCAACGCAAAGGGTTAGCAGCAGGTAGGCGATAAAAAAAGGTAGGCGCTTCATAGTGCTTCTGTTGTTGTGTTTGAGAAAAATGCTTACGCCCCGCAAAATTATATGAAAAACTCGGGTTTTCCAAGTATACTAATTCATTTTAGGCTGAAATTTGGGCTGTAATGTGTGCTAATCAATCTCTTTGCTCACGATAAGTACAGAAAATCGGCTAAATCTTTTTTTGAGGTGCTATGAAAATAGCTTACAACTCGGTAGTTAGGATACAGATAGAATGTGGGGCGGCTGGAAACCTTATTTTTTACCTAATTTATCTAACAAAACAACCTCAGTAGCATATTAGCTACATAATATATCCAAACCTTATTACCTTATTTTTTTCGTATCCATTTTATCGTCTTAATGAGGTTTTCGGCTGACCCACATTCTATCCATAATTCTAACTATCGAGTTGCAAGCTATTTTCGTAGCGCCTCAAAAAAAGAAATAGCTAAATCAATTTCTTTTGCCTGCTAATTCAAAAAAGTTGTATTTTTGCCGAGAATATCAAACTAAAAATAGAAGTAAAATGAATTTTACAGAGCAGATTAAACAGCTACACGGAGAGCGCCAAATGCCACAGCGACAATTTGCTGCGGCGTTGGAAATAGATACGGCTACCTGCTGCAAAGTAGAGAAAGTCGAGCGGCGCGTCAAAGCCGAACAGGTGGTAGTAATGGCCGATTTACTGCAAGCAGACAAAGACGAACTCCTCAAACGACTACAATATAGCCGTTTCCTCGTATGTAGAACGGAAAGATACCCGCGAAGCAGCCGATATTGCGAAGCTCAATGCCGAAATTGTAAAACGCGAGGGCGAATTGCGACGGGCGATAAATGAAATTATTAATGATTTGGAAGGAGGTACATTATGCTAATCAACAGCAATGACTATTTTGAAATTCTGAGCAACATTAAGAAGCAGATTCGCGATGCTCAGTACAGGGCTGTGCTTGGCGTAAATCAGCAGCAAATTTTACTTTTTTGGAATATCGGTAAAACCATATCGGCAAATGTCAAATATGGGAATAAGTTTGTTGAAAATCTTGCAAGAGACATAAAGACGGAATTTCCAAACGCGGCAGGTTATTCTGTGAGAAACCTCAATTATATGAAGAAATTCGCTGAGCTTATTACCGATGAACAAATTTTGCAGGCAGTGGCTGCAAAATTGAGTTGGACACATAACACCACATTGATTATCAAAGTAAAAGAGCAGAATGTTTACAAGTGGTATGCAGAAAAAACAATAGAAAATGGTTGGTCGGTTAGCATTTTGGAAGACCGCATAGCATTGAAAACTTACGAAAGACAAGCATTGGCAGAGAAAGCGAGCAACTACGAAAGATTGTTGCCTGCTCCGCAAAGCAAGTTGGCTGCGGAAATATTGAAAAATCCTTTCGTTTTTGACTTTATTGAAAAAAGAGACGGAATTATTGAACGTGAAATTGAAAACGAAATTGTTGCCAACGTTGCAAAAACGCTGCTCGAACTCGGCACCGGCTTTGCCTTTATAGGCGAACAGTACCATTTGGAAATCAGCGATAAGGACTACTACATAGACCTGCTGTTTTATCATACAAAATTGCGTTGCTACGTTGTAATAGAGCTCAAAAACACCGAGTTTAAGCCCGAATATGCGGGGAAACTCAATTTCTATCTCTCTGCCGTTGACGACATTTTGAAGCATCCGCAAGACAACCCCACAATCGGAATTATGCTCTGCAAAACAAGAGATAAGCTAACTGCAGAATATGCCCTGAAAGATATAACCAAACCGATAGGCGTAAGCGAATACAAGCTAAGCGACTTTGTGCCTACCGAATACATCAATACCTTGCCAAGTGCCGAAGACATTGAAAAGAGAGTAAAAGCAAAGTTCGACATTAAAGATTTGGAAGGAAAAAGCAATGAATAAAATATCCATTCGATTTTTCGACGACCGCGAAGTGCGCGCCGTTTGGGACGAAGAAAACAGCAAATGGTGGTTTTCGGTTATTGATATTGTCGCCGTTCTTACCGACCAAAACGATTACGGTAAAGCACGAAACTACTGGAAATATCTCAAAACCAAACTGAAAAAAGAAAATAGCGAGTTGGTTAGTAGCACTACCCAACTGAAGCTCCTTGCAAGCGATGGGAAACGCTATTTAACCGATATGCTTGATTATAACGGCATTATTGCTCTTGGCAAGCAATTTCCCGGCAAACGGGCAAACCGCTTTATCGAATGGTTTACATACAGCGACGAAACTATAGACGGAAAAAGCAAACATAAAGCGTATGCTCTGTTTGAGAGCTCTTTTATCGACAGCATAGAAGTGGGCACAGCCAACGGCTTGCAGCAAATTCATGCCTATTTGTTTGGCGGTTTGTATGATTTTGCAGGACAGATAAGGCAAAAAAACATTTCAAAAGGCGGATTTCAGTTTGCGGTAGCGCACTTTCTGGGCGGCACATTAAAGCAAATTGAACAAATGCCCGAAAATACATTCGAAGAAATTGCCGATAAATATGTAGAAATGAACATTGCCCACCCGTTTATGGAAGGCAATGGGCGAAGCGCAAGAATTTGGTTGGATTTGATGCTGAAAAAACGCCTGAAAAAATGCATTGATTGGAGTAAAATAGGCAAAAACGACTATCTGAATGCAATGATAAAAAGCAGCGTAAACAGCGCCGCAATAAAAAACTTGCTAAAACATGCTCTAACCGATGAAATCAACAGCCGCGAAATGTTTATGAAGGGAATAGATTACTCGTATTACTACGAAGAAAATTAAAAATAGTGGTTAAAGGAAATTCCGAAGTTTGAAACCTCATTTTCAATCTAATTTTTTTTAACAAAACAACCTCAGTAGCAATGAATTAATGCGCATATCAACAACCTCATTACCTTATTAAAACGATGAAATGGACACGAAAAAAATGAGGTAATGAGGTTTGGATACATTATGTAACTATGTGCTACTGAGGTTATTTTGTTAAAAAATTAGGTGAAAAAGCGGCTTTTGATATAAATAGCTGCGGCGGCGCACGTAAAAGCTTTTAATTCAAAATTTAACTATCTGTAACTACTTGCCAATCACTATTTTTACGTATTTTATGATTAATTTTAACAATAAAATTTTGGAAAGATGATATCTGCTTCAAAATCTTAACTTACATTTGCTGCTGTAATAGCATGTGTGCGTACATACAGCAAAGAATGTTATAATAATTAATAAGTAGGAAGAAAAAGAATATGGCTATGGCGCTTACCTCAATATCTATCTTGAGCTGGCTGGCTGGCTGCACTCCTTTGGAGTGGAGTAAGGGTATGCTCGCAGGGGAAAGTCTGCTGAT
>JAISGH010000075.1 GCA_031263185.1 Prevotellaceae bacterium
TCCGGCGTTGGAAGCAGCAGGCGGTCGCCTTTTCACACAGCCTCCTTTGGAGAGGGGCCGGGGGTGAGGTCTCTACGGGATGACATAACTGTTATATCTTGTTTATTCGTCATCACTTAACTATTTCAGGTCTATGGCACATCTGTCGGAATTTCCGTGTTGGTCTCAGCACCCCAAGCAGAAACGGTGGTGTTTACGAAGTCCACCGATTTAAGCGTTAATGCGAAAGTAAAAGTGTACGCATTGCCTGCCGTAAAGTTGACAGCAGGCAACTCTACTGTCAATCGATTGTCTACCGTGAGCTCTGGCTGTACAGTTGTAACGCTATACTTCAGCTCCACATAGATGTCGCCCGCTGCACGGTTTTGCGGTACAAGCATCAGGTAGCTGTCGTCGCCGCACAAGTTGTAAGCAGTAGCATCAAGCACGTAGCCGGCGCTGTTGTCGAACAAATGGTCGCCGCTTTCTGCGGGCTTCTCGGAAAAACAGTCGCTGGCAGGTATCCAGCCACCGGCAACACCCGAGCGACCGGGAAAAGTATAGGTACCTTTCCGGCTCACTTTGCCACTCTTATAGTAAACCTTCAGGGATTTTATCTTTACGGTTGCGTCGGCATAAGATTGCGCTAATTTAGCCGAAAATCCTATTTTGGAGAGGATATGGGCGAAGTTGAACTTCACCGCGCCGCCGGCGCCCGTTCTGCTATACGCAGTATCGGCCACCAAGTCCACCTGACTTGCAGCGCTTTCTTGGGTAGTGAAAACTATTCCCGGGTTGCTGCCTCCTCCTGCTGTGTAAGTAGCGGCAGCGCCCGTTACCTTAGAAAAGGCAAAGAAAGATACGTAACCCCAAGTGGACTCGCTTGGCCTTGGCCAGTACCTTGTAGGGGCGTACTCCCACTGATTGGTCTTCCATTCTACCAGCGTGTCGTTCATAAAAGTGGGAGCACCGGTCACGCTGCTGACAAGAGTAGTAGGAGCTGCAGAATTGTGGTAAGCAAATACTTTGAAGCCGGTGTTTTTGAGGCTGTTAAGGTCTAAAACAGCCACCTTGGGCGCTGCTGCGCCGGAGCCTTGCGGTATTCTGGCCAAAAATGTTCCGAAGCCAATGGCGTTGGCTTCTTCCGGCACCGGCTGCAAATTGTCGTTGTTGGCGCACGACCACAACGCTAATGCAGCGACGGCTGTTGCTAAAAAATAATGCTTTTTCATAACTAAATTGAACTAAAAAATTATTGACCTGCTCTGCTGCACGTGGCATAGCTGTGTACATTCCGAATATGCGGAGCAAAGCGCGTAGCGCCTGTGGGCTGGCGCCGAAGCAGCAATAAATTACCCAGCATCTTTTTGAATGGGTTACCAAACACACAAGTGCTAAGCAGCAAAGGTATGTATTTTTTTTCTAAGAAACTTTTGAAAAAAAGGAATGAAGAATTAAATTATCCAAATCAACATAATAAAATTAATTTTCTACATAAAACATCGACACCACCTTTTTCTTCGAGCGTCATATTGGCGCTACTGTTTGGGTACAGGATTTCCGGGTCTGTGTCGATTTCGTTATCTCAGGCGACCGTATCAAGGTACACTCTTGCGGTTTTAAACTTGCCGGGTTGCTTCAGCGTTCGGAATATGCCATAATTCAGATAGAATGTGGGGCAGCAAAAAACCTTATTTTTACCTAATTTATCTTACAAAACAACCTCAGTAGCATATAGTTACATAATATATCAAAACCTCATTACCTCATTTTTTTCGTACCCATTTCATCGTTTTAATGAGGTAATGGGGTTGTTGATATGCGTATTAATTCATTGCTACTGAGGTTGTTTTGTAAGATAAATTAGGTAAAAATGAGGTTTCAAACTTTCGCGGGAATGACGGTGGGAGAGAGGAGGGAAAAACTCAAAATGAAATTTTCATAGCACCTCAAAAAAAGATTTAGCCTTTTGAAAACCATTTTTATGCGTTTGTGTGTAAAATGAGATTTTCATGCTATCTTTGTTCGTTCAACACTTGGCATGTCAACCTATGATTTGGAGCATAGAGCAAAAATATACTACCCTCTCAGCCCTTTTTTCGCCCCAAGAGCTCGAAAAATCGAAGCTGCGCAGCGCCTTTGAGCAGGCTGCGCAGGCGCTCGACGGGCGGGTGCGCGAAAACGGCGACCCTTTTATCTTTCACGCGCTGGATGTGGCGCAAATTGCTGCCGCCGAGGTTGGGCTGGGCGCTCAGGCGGCGGCGGCCGTGCTGCTGCACGAGGCCGACTGCGTACACCCCATTGACGCTGCCAACCTGCAGGGCGCCTTTGGCCGGGAGCTGGCCTCAATGGTGGGCAGCTTGGGCAAGATTGCCCGCCTCAACCTCAAAACAACCGCCCTGCAAGCCGAAGCTTTCCGAAAGCTCATTGTAAGCTACTCAACCAACCCGCAGGTGATTGTCATCAAGCTGGCAGACCGGCTGGAGGTGATGCGCTCGCTCGCGTTCTTCCCCAAGTCAAAACATGCCAAAAAATCGGCCGAAACGCTGCTGCTCTTTGCGCCGCTGGCGCACAAGCTGGGGCTGTACAAGCTCAAGTCGGAGCTCGAGGACTTGTCGCTGCGCTACACCGACCCCGCCATGTACCGGAGCATCAACACCAAGCTCAAGCTGGGCGAAAAGTCGCGCGGTATGCTGGTGGAAGATTTTATTGCCCCCCTGCGCAGCGAGCTGCAGGAAAAAAATTACCGGTTTGACCTGAAGTACCGCACCAAGTCCGCCTACTCCATTTGGAGCAAGATGCAAAAGCAGGGCGTACCGTTTGAGGGCGTGTACGATGTTTTTGCCATTCGCGTTATCCTCGACATGCCGTTTGAGAGCCGCGCAAACGAGGTGGCGGCCTGCTGGGATGTGTACTCCACCATAACGTCGCGCTACGAGCCAGACCTCAAGCGGCTGCGCGACTGGATTACCACGCCAAGGGAAAGCGGCTACGAAAGCCTTCACGTCACCGTGAAGGTGGCCAACGGACAGAGCGTGGAGGTGCAAATCCGCACCCGCCGCATGGACGACAACGCAGAGCACGGCATGGCGGCGCACTGGCGCTACAAGGGCGTACAGCAGGACGCCGGCGGCGTGGAGAGCTGGCTTGCCCACATGCGAGCCTCGCTCGAAACGGCCGGCAGCGAGGCCGACTACGAGGCAACATTTACGCCGAGCGAAATATTCGTTTTCACCCCAACGGGCGACCTGCGCCAGCTCAAAGTGGGCGCCACGGTGCTCGACTTTGCGTTTGACATCCACAGCAACTTAGGCTGCCGCTGCACGGGGGCTATCCGCAACGGAAAGCACGTGCCCATCCGCGAGGTGCTGCAAACCGGCGACGTTGTGGAAGTGCTGACCGCAAAAAACCAAACGCCTACCCTCGACTGGCTGGAGTACGTAACCACCGCAAAGGCAAAGAACCGGATACGGCAAAAGCTGCACGAGGACGAGGCTAAGGTAGCCGCTACCGGACGGGAGGCGCTGGAGCGCAAGCTCAAAAGCTGGAAGCTGGGCGCGGCTGTTGGCGGCAGCGCGGGCGCGGAGGCGCTGCTCGTAAAGCACTTTAAGCTCAAATCGGCTACCGAGCTGTTCGTAAAGCTGGCGCTCGAGGAGCTGGACTTTGCGCTGGTGCACGACGCCCTCCAGCGGTACGCGGCGGAAGCGTCGCCGGCGGCAGAAAAGGAGCCGGCGGCAAAGCGGGCAGCGCAAAAGCCCTCCGCCAAGCCGAGCGCGTCGAGCGACTACATTACGGTAGACGAGCAGCTGGGCAGCGTGGAGTACAAGCTGGGCAAGTGCTGCAATCCCATATACGGCGACGATATTTTTGGGTTTGTAACCGTGGGAAGCGGCGTTACCATTCACCGCGCCAGCTGCCCCAACGCCGAGCGCCTGCTCAACCTGTACGCCTACCGCGTTATCCCCGCAAGGTGGCGGCAGCAGGCTGACTCCGACTCGTTTCAGGCGGTGATAAAAATATCGGCGAACAACGAAATCGGCATGCAGCAAAAGCTGAGCGACGCGGTTGACTTCTGCGCGGCGGGGGCTATTCGCTCCCTGCAGCTCTCGCTCAACAGGGGAATGTTCGAAGGGCAAATGCGCGTATTTGTAAAAAATGTAAAGCAGCTCGACGCGCTGCTCTACCACCTGCGCAGCACAAAAGGCGTACACAAGGCGGTGAGGGTAGGCTGCTGACTTGAGCTACACAACAACAACCAAAAAACAAATCTAATGGCGCTGATAAATTCTCAATTCTTAAAAGTATCTCAGGATGCGGTGGAGCAGGAGATAGCGAAGCGAGTAAACGTTTTCTCCGTTCTCAACCCCAAGGTTGAGCTGATACGCCTCGATAGCGGCGACGTTACCCTTCCGCTCACGCCAAGCGCTATTGAGGCCATGCTGTCCAGCGTACACGAAATGGGGCGGGATACCACCTTCAGGGGGCGAGGCCCTGTGCGGGGCTACCCGTTCTTGATAGACGCCATCGTTAAGGGCGACTTTAGAAGTCGGGGCATAAAAATGCAGCCCGAAGAGGTGTTTGTGAGCGAGGGCACAAAGCAGGACGTGGCCAGCATAGGCGATATTCTCTGCAAGGACAACCGCATCGGGGTGCTCGACCCGATATTCCAAACCTACATCGAATCGAACGTGGTGGGCTACAGGGCTGGGATTTTGGAGAAGGACAAGCACTGGAGCAACATTGTTTACCTCACCGCTACGCCCGACAAAGGCTTCACGCCGGATTTGCCCACCGAGCGCCCCGATGTTATTTTTTTGAGCTACCCCAACGACCCTACAGGAGTAGCGCTGAGCAAGGCCGAGCTTACCCGCTGGGTGGAGTACGCCATCGAAAACAAGGTGCTGGTGCTGTTTGACGCTACCTACGAGGCGTTCATCGCCGACCCCGACGTACCCCACAGCATTTACGAAATAAAAAATGCGCGAAAGGTGGCCATTGAGTTCCGAAGCTTCTCCAAGTCGGCAGGCTTTACCGGCCTGCACTGCGGCTACACCGTTATCCCCAGAGAGGTGAAAGGGTACTCCCTTTACAGCGGGAGGAGCATATTCCTCAACGACCTGTGGCAGCGGCGCCAGACGATAAAGAACAACGCGCCGTCGTACATCATACAGCGGGCGGCAGAAGCCCTCTACACGGAGCAGGGCAAAAAGGAGGTGCGGCAAAGCGTGGACTACTACATGACCAACGCCGCAATGCTAAGGTCTGCGCTGGACGCCGCCGAGCTAAAGTACTCCGGCGGGGTAAACGCCCCGTACATCTGGGTGCAGTCGCCGTGGGGGTCGTCGTGGGAGCTGTTTGAGCGCCTCTTTAGCCGCTGCCGGATACTCTCGTCGCCCGGCGAGCGCTTTGGGCCGAGCGGCGAAGGCTACGTGAGGCTGAGCGCGTTTGCCAACCAAAACCAGGTGATGCTGGCCTGCAGCAGGCTGGCGGATTTCAGGATGTAGCAGAGTTCATTTGACTACGTTGATTTTCAACTCAAAATTCTTGACATCGAAATTTAAAAACAATATTATGGTTGAAGATATAATTATAGCAGAAGATATACTAAAAGATAATTTTCCGTTTGATTACAAGTATTTTTTGCAGAATATTCTGGCAAAAATTCAATCGGTAAGATACCAAATGCTGATGTCGGTGAGTAAACAAACATTGATGCTTTATTGGGACATCGGCAGGGCTGTAAGCGAGAAAATGCAGTCGGCCGGTTGGGGTGCAAAAGTTGTGAAGCAACTTTCCAAAGATTTGCAAACCGAATTTCCGGGTATTCGTGGTTTTTCGGTGCGTAATCTTTGGAGAATGAAGATGCTTTACGAATTTTATGCGGAGTTTGGAATTTGTGCCACCGCGGTGGCACAAATTCCAAACTCGCAAGATTCTGCCACCGCGGTGGCAGAATTACAAAAAAATGGGTATGAGTTAATTACAAGTATTGGCTGGGTGCAGAACTGTGTTATTCTCGAAAAATGCAAGAGCAAGGAGCAAGTAATATTCTACCTGAAACAAGCCAAAGAAAAAGGCTGGTCTAAGCTGGATTTGCTCGAAAAAATAGAGCAAAATTATTTTGAAAATCATGCTTTGGCGCAGAATAACTTTGAGGCAACCGTACCCGAATTGCTCAAAGCGCAGGTAGCATGGGAATTTCTCGACGATTACAATATTGAACTCATCAATCCCGACCAGCCCGTTTCGGAAAAAGCGCTTGAAAATGCCATTATCGAAAATCTGGTAAAATTTTTGCACGAAATGGGCGGGACTTTTGCTTTTGTGGGCAGGCAATTTCGCCTCACGTTAGACGAGAAAGAATATTTTGTCGATTTACTGTTTTTCAATCTTACGCTGAATCGCTACGTTGTGTTTGAGCTGAAAGCAAGAGAATTTTCGCCCAAAGATATTGGGCAAACGCAAATGTATATGCAGTTGATTAACAAGCAAGTAAAACAGCCGTTCCACAACAGCACCATTGGCGTGATAGTCTGTAGAGCCAAAAATCGCTTGGAGGTGGAATATATGCTCGAACTGGCAAAAGACCCAATGGGTGTGGCTACCTACAACAATTACAGCAAGCTGCCGGAAGAATACGCCAAATATTTGCCTTCGGAGGAAGAATTGGAAAAACGGCTATCGTCTTTTATACAGCTAAAGAGTGAAAAGTAACCGCAATTATTCGTATCTTTGTGCCGTAACGTAATTCAGATTTTTAATCCCTAACAGGGTTATTTAAAGCAACAAATTGAATTGAAAATCGACGTAGTCAAAATGCACTCATGTAACAAATAACGAACTATTTTTCAAAAGAAAATTGATATGAAATTTACAAAAATGCACGGCGCAGGCAACGACTACGTATACGTTGACTGTACGCGGGGCGAGGTAGCAAACCCGCAAGAGCTGTCGAAAAAAATTAGCGACCGCCACTTTGGAGTAGGCTCCGACGGGCTGGTGCTCATCTGCAAGTCGGACGTTGCCGACTTCAGGATGAGGATGTTTAACGCCGACGGCTCTGAGGCGCAAATGTGCGGCAACGCCGCGCGCTGCATAGGAAAGTACGTGTACGATAAGGGGCTGACCGACAAAACCGACCTGACGCTCGAAACGCTTGCGGGGGTAAAGCGCCTTACGCTCTTTGCCGACGGCGCTAAGGTGCGCAGGGTAACGGTGGACATGGGACTCCCCGAGCTCACGCCTGCCAAAATACCGGTGGCTGCCGGCGGAGAGCGCGCCGTTGGCCTGCCCCTGGAGGTTGACGGAAAGGTATTTTCGGTAACCTGCGTTTCGATGGGAAACCCGCACGCCGTAATCTTTGTGAAGGACGTGAAGAGCTTCGACGTGCACCGCGTTGGGAAGCTGATAGAGCATCACGCGCTCTTTCCCGAAAAGGTAAACGTGGAGTTTGTAGAGCCGCTGTCGGCGGGCGAGCTGCGCATGAGGGTGTGGGAGCGCGGGTCGGGCGAAACGTGGGCCTGCGGCACGGGAGCCTGCGCTACGCTGGTGGCGGCAACGCTCAACAACCTCTCCGACGGAAAGGCTGTTGTCCACCTCCTTGGCGGAGACTTGGAGGTGGAGTGGGACAAAAATTCGGGGCGCGTTTACATGACAGGCGGGGCAGAAGCGGTGTTTGAAGGCGAGCTCTGCTAAATTCAGATTTCAGATTGCAAAGCTCAAAATCCAGAATTCAAAATTCAAAATTCAAAAATGACGCTGCTGTTTATATACCTGTTCATAGCCCTGTTTACCTCATTTGTGTGCTCCATTATGGAGGCGGTGCTGCTATCGGTGCCGGCGCCCTACCTGAAGTCGCAGGCCGAGCAGGGCAGCAAGGGCGCAGAGGCCATGATACGGCTCAAGGAGAATGTGGACAAGCCTCTATCAGCCATACTGTCGCTCAATACGATGGCCCACACCGTTGGCGCCACAGGGATAGGGATGCAGGCAACGCTGGTGTTCGGCGAAGCTTACGTAGGCCTCGTTTCGGCAATCCTCACCATCCTGATACTTGTCTTAACCGAGATTATGCCCAAAACCATAGGGACGAGCTACTGCAAAGAGCTGGTTGGCGTATCTGCTCGGGTAACCAAGGTGATGATTTTCATCACCTACCCCTTTGTGTTGGTATCGGCGGCGCTGTCGGGGCTGCTATCGAAGGACAAGAAAGAGAACACCACCAGCCGAGAGGAAATATCGGCGCTGGCAAGCATTGGGAGGCAGGAGGGGATTATTGCGGACAAGGAGAACAGCATCATCCAGAACCTGATTAGGCTCAAGAGCGTACGGATTGCCGAAGTAATGACGCCCCGCACGGTGGTGGTAGCTGCCGGCGAGAACATGACCCTGCAAGAATTTTTGAAGAATAAGGACTTTTTGAATTTTTCCCGTATCCCCATATACCGCGAAAACAGGGACGATGTAACGGGCTACGTGCTGAGGGATTTGGTTTTTGAGAAGCTGGCCGAAGACCGGTTTGACCTGAAGCTCAAAGATATCAGGCGAGAAATTGTAACCTTTCCCGAAGCGGTTACCGTGTTCGACGCATGGGATAGAATGTTGGCAAAAAAGGAGCACATTGCCTTAGTCGTTGACGAGTACGGGGGAATGGGCGGCGTAGTAACCGTCGAAGACATTGTTGAATCGCTGCTTGGCGTCGAAATTGTGGACGAAAAAGACAAGGTGGAGGATATGCAGCAGTACGCACTGGAGCGCTGGAAAAGCCGGCAAAAAAAGCGGTAGCCCCCCGCAGGGGGGAGGAAAGATTAGGTTAGGCTTCTTCGTTTTTCATAAGTTAGGTTTTTTTGGCTTTTTCACAGGTTAAAGCTTTAGGTTAGATGCGTTTCATTAGGTTGAGCTTCTGCTCGCTGCCGTGATTTGGGCGCCGGCAACAAAAGTAGCTATAATCCGCGCAGGCTTATACCCGGCAGCTAAGCTGTATTTCAAAAAAAAATTGTGCTGGTATTAATTCGAAACAAAAAGGCATGATTTTGCTTTCAGCTCGTCATTTTATTGCGCTGTATAGCTAAAAGCAGAAAGTCGACTTTCTGCAAAATTCAAAGCGCGGAATCAAGCTACTCCATTTGGCAGGCGATTTTTTTGCCGGCAAAGGCAACGGCAAGCAAGGTTACCCTATGCTTTCCGTCGGCGTAGCACTCGTGGTATTTTTTCTCTTTGATTTGCCGGAATGCTTCGCCAATCAGCTTGTCGATAGTCACTTTTCTCTTTTCTCTCAACGGTTTTACAGGCAACTCCATGCACTTTTGGCTTTTCCCATTTAGCCAAATTCTCAAGTAAATGGTAGGCATCGCAATTAGGCGTCAAAATGTCCAACTGTATTTGCGATTTTATCAATACCGTAAATAAGCGCTGTAAGCAAAATATTGTACTCTTTTTCGGTTAACTCGGGCTTCATATATTCAATATCTTGCCGAATATACCCAATGATTTTTGCCGTACTGTGCTCGTAGAATTTTCCGCCAAAATTTTCTGAAAAGTAGTTTTCTTCGAGATTGTCCGGATTTAATAAGTTGTAGCTTGCAATAATTTCGCTCAGCTTACTTTCATCCCACTTTCCTGCTCCAAAAAAACCTCTATAAATAATGCTGTTAGAATAAAGTATATCGTTTATAATTATACGATTATATTTTTGAATTGCTTGATTGGAAACCGAAGCGGTACCCGCGAAAATATCAACAAAAGTGCTTACGTTTTCGGTTTCGCTGTCAATAAGAGTCATTATCCATTCGGTAAGCTTTGCTTTGCTTCCAATATAGCGGCGATTTTCCAGCGAGATGGGCTTGCGGAAAGCTGTATTTTGAAGCAAATCAATATCCACATATTGCGGAACCTCCTGCAATGGATGTCCGCTTTCCCACTTGGCTTCCTTTAAGATATGACCTGTTGCACACATTGTATTTTTGTATTTTGACCATAAAGCGCAAAGTTACGGAAAATATTTCAAAGCGGCTACGGTTTCCAATACGAAGCGCCGCCATTTTCGCATACGTAAATGGAGGTTGCGGACGGTGTGCTTCGCACCCAGACCCTGCTTTTCTGCCATTTCAAAAATAATGCGTACTTTCGTAGCAGTAATTTTTTTTGCAAGTAGTCAAAAATGGCAGCAGATAGCGCAAAACTTTTTCTTGTTCCTACCCCCATAGGCAACCTTGAGGATATCACCCTGCGGGCAGTCCGCGTGCTGCGCGAGGTTGACCTCGTGCTGGCCGAGGATACGCGCACAACAGGATTTTTGCTCAAGCACCTGAGCATAGCAACCAAGCTGCAATCGCACCACAAGTTCAACGAGCACCAAACGGTAGAGCGCATTGCCGCGCTCATTGCCGCGGGCAAAAGCGTGGCGCTGGCAAGCGATGCCGGCACCCCCGGCATATCCGACCCCGGCTTTTTGCTGGTGCGCACCTGCATAGAAAAAGGTGTTGCGGTGGAGTGCTTGCCCGGCGCAACGGCTTTTGTTCCGGCGCTAATCAACTCCGGCCTGCCCTGCGACAGGTTTTGCTTCGAGGGTTTTTTACCTCAAAAAAAAGGCCGGCAAAGCAAAATCGCGTCCCTGCAAGGCGAGGAGCGTACCATGATTTTTTACGAGTCGCCGTACCGCCTGCTCAAGCTGCTGGAGCAGCTCGCTGAGGCGCTTGGCGGCAGCCGCCGGGCTTCCGTTTCGCGCGAGCTGAGCAAGCTTCACGAGGAAACCGTGCGCGGAACGCTGGCGGAGCTGGCGCTACACTTTACCCAAAAGGAGCCTAAGGGCGAAGTGGTGGTGGTGGTAGCGGGACGCTAACCGCTGAGCGGCAGCGCAAGCGGCTACTTCAAAATCAGCTCGCAGACAAGCTGCGTCTGCGCCTGCTCGTTGATGCGCTTAACAATTTCGTCGCGCTGCATGAACGCTTCGCTGCGCGCTGCCGACGAGCTGAACTCCACAAGCAGCTTCTTATCTTTCAAAAACAGCTGCTGCGTGCGGGCTGCTATGCTCTTGCCCGCTACATCCTCCCACAGCCCCAATATGTAGGCACGCCGCAGCATGGATGTTTCGCGCGTGCCGCTGCGCATTGACGCCAGCACGATGTCGCCAAGGCGCATAGCCGATGCGTGGCGTAGTAGTGGTTGCTTTTTCATACGGTGGAAATGAGTGTACTGTTATACTGCGACAAAAATACGGAAAATTCCCGAATTTGCAGAAAGGCCGAAATACAAAAATTTTTCGCTAAATTTGTACGATTTAAACCGAAAAAATAAACATGCACCATACGCCATTTGCAGCCATTGACAGCACGTTTGACGTGCACAGCAGCAGCGCCGCTTTGCACCTGTCCATCCAGAGCGATTTGGGCGGGCTTTGCTTTTGCGTGCTCGATTTGGACAAGCGCAGGTACGTTGCCTTCAAATCCATACCCTACGAGCAGCCCATAACCGACTACAACGACATGCAGCCAACGCTGAGCGCGCTGCTCGACAGCGACCCGCTGCTCAACGCCAGCTACCGCAGCGTATCGTACATATACACCTCGCGCCACGCAACGGCCATCCCCACGGCAATGTTTGACAGCAACCTGCTGAAGTCGTTTTTGGAAATTAACGATTTTATTAACGAGCTGGACGAGGTGCATAGCTGCCCCATCCCGCAGCTGGACGCCGTGGCAGCATTTGCCGTGCCAAGCCCATTTGCTACCACGCTCCTGAAAAAGTACGGTGAGGTGAAATTTTACCACCAGTGCGTGCCCATGCTTACATTCCTGCAAGAGCACGCCGGAGAGCATAATCCGAAGAGCCTGCTCGCCATAAACATCAACCACGGCTTTGTTGATACTGCCCTGTACATTCGCGGCGCGCTCAAAATTTACAACACTTTTGCGCTGCAATCGCCCGAGGACTTGGCGTACTTCATGCTGGCCATTACCAGCCAGCATAAGGTGGAAACGAGGCAAACAAGCGTCCTCTTTTCGGGGAACGTTGAACCTTACGTCAAAGTCATTCCTCCCTTTTTTCAGGTGCTCATGCTGGACGAGCCCCACACGCAGATGAGCTTTGCGCGCGCGCTGAGCGATGTTGTCAACCACCGATTTTCCCACCTGTTTTCACTTTACGAATGCGCATAGTAAGCGGACAATACCGGGGGCGCACCATTCTTCCGCCCAAAAACTTCAGCGCGCGTCCCACCACCGATTTTGCCAAGGAGGCGCTTTTCAACATCATCGCAGTGAACTTTGACGTAGAGCAGCTGGCCGCGCTGGACTTGTTTTCGGGCGCCGGCAGCATCACCTACGAGCTGGCCTCGCGCGGCTGCCGCAGCGTAGATAGCGTAGAAGCTGACTTTCGCCACTACAGCTTCATCAAAAAAACGGTGCAGGCGCTGAAATTCCCGCAGGTGCGCTGCTTCAAGGCCGATGCCTTTTCTTTTCTTGCCTCGTGCAGGGCTACCTACGATATTATTTTTGCCGACCCTCCCTACGATATGGAGGGCACTGAGCGGATTCACGGGCTAATTTTCGAGCGGCGGCTGCTCGCCCCCGACGGATGGTTTATTTTGGAGCACTCCAGAGGTAAAAATTTTTCCGAAGCGGCCCACTTCAAAGAGCATCGTAGCTACGGCAGCGTAAACTTCAGCATCTTCCGGCAAGCGCCGTAAAAAAAATGACCCGAAAATTTGTAAATACGAAAAAAAGTGCTACCTTTGTAGCCTCAAAATTGGTGTGGTAGTTCAGTTGGTTAGAATACGTGCCTGTCACGCACGGGGTCGCGAGTTCGAGTCTCGTCCGCACCGCAAAGAGAGAAAGAGGGTAGCAACTGTTTTGTTGCTACCCTCTTTTCTTACGCCCTTCCTAACGTGCAAGTTCATTTTGAACGCTTTGTGACCTTGATACTTGGCAGCTAAATTTACGGTTTCAGCCAATCGCTTTGCAGCTTAACTATCAATCGAGCATTGTTGTACGCCATTTTTAAGGTCAAACAGGTTCTTGCGGTGTAGGTTGCATCATTTAATTTATGCACAACCAAAGCCAAATCGGGATTGGACGAGCCGGATGTCAGGCACAGCGGCAAAAGCAGCTGAATCTTACTGTCGTAATACTGCGGGATGGCAATTTTATAGTTTGAGCGCACTTTTTTCCGCGCCTCGTCGATAGCACCGACCAGCTGGCGGCGGAGCTCGGCATCGTCTGCGCTCTGAAGATGTGTTGGAAAGCGCGACAGATTATCGCCTATGATATGGTCTAAATCGGGTATTAAATCACATTTTGGATTAAAAATCAACAATTCGGGCTTGTCAAAAAAATTAGCAATGTCGGGAATAGAATGGGAGAAATGCCTCAGCAAAATGTTGTCGCTTTTTTTGACAAATCCTCTGAAGCAGAAAGAAGTAGTAAAGCCTTGCTTGGGACTTTTGTACTCTTCAAAAAATGCAAAAATATCTTCCAAATTTTCGGTTACAAGACCTGTATTGAAGCAGGCAAATTTATTGTCAGCTGTAAAAATAACCTTTTTTTCCTGCTGCAATTTCCGAAATGTAAATTCTATATAGTTCTTCAGAATACTGTTCGTTTTCGTAACTTTATCCGAAAAATCCCAATCTTCTTTTGCCGCTAAATTATCAGCCAACTCAGCGATGGATGCCTCATATCGCGGGAAAAAGGCAAAACTAAAAAGCTCCGAATGAAAGTTTTTCTTGACCATAATTGTTAAGCTAGTAAAAAGATGAAAGCCATCAAAAATCAGATGGCCTTCTTTTATATTTATGTTTGTATTTATCAAATCATGCAGATGGACCTGCAGCTATCTTTATGCAATGTGGGTTTGCCGCAAAAGTACAAACAAATTTTCAATCTACAAGAGGATTTTGAAAAAAAAATCGAAGTTACACCGTCGTCCCGGTTGTCCAGGTCTTCTCGACATCAGAACAGGCTCATTTGTCCGGCCTCACCGTCCAGCAGGCTGAAGCTTTTGCGGTGAAAAGGCGTGCTGCCGTGCAGGGCAATGGCGGCGCGGTGCTTTGGCGTAGGGTAGCCCTTGTTTTCGCGCCATGCGTACTGCGGAAATTCTTTATCCAGCTCATCCATGAAAGCGTCGCGGTAGGTTTTGGCGAGGATGGAGGCCGCGGCAATGCTGGCGTACGTGGCATCGCCTTGCACAATGCAGCGGTGTGGAATGTTGGGATAGGGTGCAAAGCGGTTGCCGTCAATCAGCAGCAGCTCCGGCGGATTTTTCAGCTGCGCAATAGCCCTGTGCATGGCCAAAAATGAGGCTTTGAGAATGTTGCCCTCGTCAATTTCGCTGCTGCTTACCTGCGCCACAGCCCACGCCGTGGCGCGCTGCTCGATGTACCCTCGAAGCTCCTCCCTGTCCTTCGGCTTTACCTGCTTGGAGTCGTTGAGCAGCGGATGAAAAAAATCGTGCGGCAGCACCACTGCTGCCGCAAACACAGGCCCTGCCAGGCATCCTCGCCCCGCCTCGTCGCAGCCGGCCTCAACGTTACCCGACGAAAAAAACGATTTAAGCATGGAACAGCTAACGGTGTATCAGCGTACCGACGTTTTCGCCCAGCACAATTTTTTTCAGGTTACCCACCCTGTTCATGTCAAAAACCATGACGGGCATAGCGTTATCCTTGCACAGGGCAAATGCTGCCAAATCCATAATTTTCAATCCTTTGGAGTAAGCCTCGTCGTAGGTTATGCGGTCAAACTTGGTGGCTGCTTTATCCTTTTCGGGGTCGGCGGTGTACACCCCGTCCACGCGGGTGCCCTTGAGCAGCAGGTCGGCCTCGAGCTCAATGGCGCGTAGCGCCGATGCGCTGTCGGTGGTGAAGAAGGGGTTTCCCGTGCCGCCGCCAATAATGGCCACGTAGCCGTGCTCCATGCAGCTCAGCGCCTTGCTTTTTGAGAAGCTTTCGCCTACAGGCTCCATGAAGACGGAGGTAAACGTCCGCGCCTTGCCGCCTTTCCCCTCGATAGCGCACTGCAAGCCGATGCTGTTGATGACGGTTGCCAGCATACCCATTTGGTCGCCCTTTACGCGGTCAAAACCTTTATTTACGCCGCTTAGCCCGCGAAAAATGTTGCCGCCGCCAATAACCACGCCCATCTGTACGCCCATATCTACCACTTCCTTTATTTGCTCGGCGTACGCGTTGAGTACATCGGGGCTAATGCCGTAGGCGGCGCTGCCCATCAGGGCTTCGCCGCTCAGCTTCAGGAGGATTCGCTTATACTTAGCCATAATTTTTACAGGTATTTTTCACTTCTTGAATTTGCCGGCGCGTTAGGGGAGCAGGTCTGCTTTTCCCTCGTTCACCAGCTTGGCTATCAGCTCGCCAAACAGCGTGTTGGCCCACGCAAACCATTTTCGGGTAAACTTGTCGGCGTTGTCCTTGTGGAAAGATTCGTGCATAAAGCCCGTTCCGCCGTCGGTATCGCGCAGGGTTTTGACGCAGCGGCGTATTTCGTCGTCGTTGGTGCTGGTCAGGGCGCGCATGGTGATGCTCATAGGCCAAATGTAGTCGTAGCCGATGTGCGGGCCGCCGATGCCTTCGCCCGCGGCGCCTGCAAAAAAGTAGGGGTTGTCCTTGCTCCATATCAGGCGGCGGGTATTCTGGTACACGGGGTCGGTTGGCGAGCAGTAGCCTAAGTAGGGCAGCGATAGCAGGCTGGGGATGTTGGCGTCGTCCATGCAGAGGTAGTTGCCAAAGCCGTCCACCTCGTAGGCGTAAACTTTTCCGTATCCGGCGCGCTCCACAATGGCGTACTTCCTGATGGCCATCTCCACCTCGCCGGCCAGCGCTTCGCACTTTGCGGCAAAATCCTTGTCGCCCACCACTGCGCTGTAAATCTCGGAGAGCTGGCGCAGCGACAGGATGGCAAATAGGTTGGAGGGAATAAGAAATCCAAGGGTAGTGGCGTCGTCGGAGGGGCGGAACGAGGAAACGATTAGCCCCACAGGGTTGACGGGGTTTCCCCACCCGTCGTTGGACAGCGTATCGAGCTGCCGCGCGGTAACGCGCTGAAAGTTGTACGGGCCTTTATCTTTTTTGCGCTGCTGCTCCACAAACGTTTGGTAGATGAGGTGCGTTGCTTTTTGCCACTGCCCGTCAAACGCCGACGTGTCGCCGGTAGCTTTCCAGTAGCCGTAGGCAAGGCGGACGGTGTAGCACAGCGAATCTATTTCCCACTTTCGCTCGTGCAGCTCGGGCTTCATGTCGGTCAAATCCTTTTGCCACTCGCCGCCGGTGGGTCCGTCGTTGAATGCGTTGGCATACGGGTCGATGCACACACATGCGGCCTGCCGGCGAATTAGGCCGTTGACCATAGCCTTGAGGTCATCGTCCCGATTGACCAGCGGCAGGTAAGGCCACACCTGCGCCGAGGAGTCGCGTAGCCACAGGGCGTGTATGTCGCCGGTAATAACAAAAGTGTCGGGCTTACCGTTAATCACCCTGTAGGTTACGGTGGTGTCGAGCGTATTGGGAAAGCATTTCTCGAACATCTTCGCCAGCTTCGGGTCTTTGATTTTTGCTTTTACCTCGGCAATGGCAGCGTCCACCGCCTTGGATTTAAAGCCTTTTTGCGCACCGGCGGCAGGCGCGGCAGCGCTGCTCGCTTTGGAGGTTTGTTTGCCCTCTGCGCCTTGGGCAAACAAGCTGCTGCTTGCTGCCAGCCCTGCCAGGGTAGCAGCACCTGTTTTGATAAAGTTGCGTCGTGATATTTCCATTTTTTAACTTTTGGGGGATTTAAAATTTGATTTTTAGTCGGCATAAACAAGGCACAAACTTACGTGAAATTTTTTGTATTTACAAGCGTACGCAGCGAAAAGGGTGCATTTCAAATTGTCGCACCACTAGGGGGTCATCAAATAAATTAGGGTCTGCTGAAAAGCTCAGCACGTTCCATTTTTTAGGGTTGCTTGCCGATGTAGGCAAGTATGCCGCCGTCAACGTAGAGAACGTGCCCGTTGACAAAGCTGGAGGCTTCGGAGGCAAGGAAGACAGCCGGGCCTTGCAGGTCGTCGGTTGTTCCCCAGCGCGCGGCCGGCGTGCGGCCAATGATAAACGTGTTGAACGGGTGCCCGGGTTCGCGCAGCGGCGCGGTTTGCGGCGTTTCGATGTAGCCCGGCCCAATGCCGTTGACCTGAATGTTGAATTCTGCCCACTCGCAGGCAAGGTTGCGGGTTAACATCTTCAGCCCGCCCTTTGCCGAGGCGTAGGCCGACACCGTTTCGCGCCCCAGCTCGCTCATCATGGAGCAGATGTTGATGATTTTTCCGCCGCCTTTCTTTATCATGTGCGGAGCAACGGCCTTGGACATGATGAACGGCCCGTTGAGGTCTATGTCTATCACCTGCCGAAAATCCTTGGCCGTCATTTCTACGGCGGGTATGCGCTTAATAATGCCGGCGTTGTTTACCAGAATATCTATCACCCCTACCTCTTTGGTGATTTGCGCAATGCTGCTGTTCACCTTGTCTTCGTCGGTTACGTCAAACACGTAGCCCTTGGCGTCAATGCCGGCGGCCTTGTACTCGGCTTCGGCGGCGGTAACCTTTTCGGGTAGCAGGTCGTTGAACACAATTTTTGCGCCGGCGGCGGATAGCGCCTTGGCAATAGCCATGCCAATGCCGTACGTGGCACCGGTTACCAGGGCAATTTTGCCCGTAAGCGAGAATTTGTCTGTAAAATTCATAATCGTAGCGTTTAAAAATTAAAAATTAGGAAATAAGTAATGACGAATAAGTGAGATATAACTGTTAAAAATGTCATTCCATAGAGACCTCACCCCGGCCCCTCTCCAAAGGAGAGGGGAGAGGGACACGATATTCGGCATCAGCCTCCCCTCTCCTTTGGAGAGGGGCCGGGGGTGAGGTCTCTACAACTTTTATATCCGTTATATGTTATTTATTTCTCATCCCTAAAGAGAGTATTTGTGCTGAAAATAAGCTGTTGGCGCGGGCAAAACTCCAGCGTTTTGCCCGTAAGTAAACATAAAAAAAGGCTGTTCGTGCAGCCTTCTTTTTTTGGTAGCCCATAGGAGAATCGAACTCCTCTTTCAAGAATGAGAATCTTGCGTCCTAACCGATAGACGAATAGGCCATTACATTTGGTTGGGCACAAACAGCCGAATAATGGGTGCAAAAGTAGCAAGTATTTTTAAATCTACCAAATTTGGCTAAATCTTTTTTTGAGGCGCTATTGATTTTTGAAAGCAAAAAGTTCGCAGAACCTCCTGTGAATACCCTCCGTACCTTAAAAACCTTATTTTTGTAACCATAAACCTTCCTGTAAATAAGGTTGAATGTATGTGTGCTACCATGTTTTTCTACTTTAAGGTTGCTGTTAAATATCAATAAGGTTTTTACTTATGCCGCTCATAACCGCTATTGACGGAATGTTGCTCACCGACAGGGTATTTCCTCTCGCTCATCTTTTGCTCATAAATAGCGCCTCAAAAAAAGATTTAGCTTTCATTTACCTAAAAAAGTTCGGCCTCGCTGAGCAGCGTTGCGCTGCTTTTGTCCTTTTCTGAAAGCAGCAGCAAGCCGGTGTCCATTCCCCAGCTTATGCCGATTGCCGAATCGTCAAAGCGAATGCTGCGCTCGTGCCGGGGGGAGTAGGCATTATCAACCTTGTAGGTAAAAACGGCCTCGCTGCTGAGCACCAAAAAGCCGTGCGCAAAACCTCTCGGGATGAACAGCTGCCGCCTGTTGTCGGACGTTAGCGTTACCGCAACGTGCTGCCCAAAGGTGGGAGAGGCGGCGCGAATGTCAACCGCCACATCGAGCACGGCGCCGCTGATTACGCGCACCAGCTTGCTCTGCGCAAACGGCGGTAGCTGGTAGTGCAGCCCGCGCAGCACGCCCCGCGTGGACTTGGACTCGTTGTCCTGCACAAAGTCGATTTTACCCACGTGCTGCTCAAGCAGGTCTTGCCGGTAGGTTTCCATGAAGTATCCGCGGGCGTCGGAAAATACTTTTGGCTCAATAACCCATAAGCCTTGCAGGGGTGAGGCGATAAAGTTCATATTCCGTTCATATTCTGTTGGGGTAAATTTTTAGAGCTTCCTTCAAACATTCTACTGCGCTTCGCAAATCATCAATGTTGAGCACGTACGCCAGCCTGACCTCGCTCAACCCCAAGCCAAGCGTAAAGTAAAATCCGGTGGCGGGCGCTACCATCACGGTTTGGTTCTTGTAGCTAAACTCTTCGAGCAGCCACTGCGCAAGCTTATCCGAGTTGTCAATGGGCAGGCGCGCCATAGCGTAGAACGCGCCTTTGGGCCTGGGGCAGTAAACGCCCTCTATTCGGTTGAGCTCGTCAACCATAAAGTTCCGCCGGCTGACGTACTCGCGGTGTACCTCCTCGAAGTACGCGGCCGGCGTGGCCAGCGCGGCCAGCGCGGCAATCTGCCCGTAGAACGGAGGGCACAGGCGCGCCTGCCCAAACTTTAGCGAAGCCGCAAGCACATCCCTGTTTTTGCTGATGATTGCGCCCACGCGCGCTCCGCACATGCTGTAGCGCTTCGATACGGAGTCTATCAGCACAATGTGGTCTTCCAGCCCTTGCAGCTGCATGGCAGAGTAGCTTTGCTCGCCGTCGTAGCAAAATTCGCGGTAGGCCTCGTCGCAAAAGAGGTACAAATCGTACTTTTTTATGACTACCGCCAGCCGCTCCAAATCGGCCTTGGAGTACAGGCATCCTGTGGGGTTGTTGGGGTTGCTTATGAATACTCCCTTTGTTTTTGGCGTTATCAGCCGCTCGAAGGCTTCAACGGGCGGCAGCGCAAAGTCGCTGTCAATGCTCGACGTTATGGGCTTTACGTTCACGCCGGCTTCGATTGCGTAAGCCCAGTAGTTGGCGTAAAAAGGTTCCGGAATGATTACCTCGTCGCCGGGGTTGAAGCAGGCCATAAACGAAAACAGAATTGCCTCCGACCCGCCGCCGGTGATGAGTATATCCTCGCAGCTTATGCTAATGCCCAAATTTTGGTAGTACTGCGCCAGCCCCCGGCGGTAGGATTCGTTTCCTGCCGAGTGGCCGTATTCGACAATATTAGCTTTGCAATTTTTAATGGCGTCCAGCGCTACCTGCGGCGTAGGAATATCCGGCTGCCCAATGTTGAGGTGATATACTTTTCGTCCCTTACGCTTTGCCGCTTCGGCATACGGCGCAAGCTTGCGTATGGGCGACGAGGGCATGTACAGGCCTTTTTCCGAAATTCGTGGCATATTTTCTTTTATCTACTTTTAAGTTGCCGCAAAATTACATGAAAAAGACCGGCTTTCCAAACGCACGGAGATAAAAATCAAGATGTCCCTGTCACGCTCGCTTCCGTAGTGGTCTTGTCCTGTCACAGGTTGACGCTAAAAAAGTGGTCTTGTCTTGTCACAGGTTGACGCTAAAAAAGTGAAAGGACATGACAAATGGAGACAAAACAAGATGTACCAGAGACGGATGCAATAGCCAAGATATATGGGCAGATATACTGTAAAAGCTTCGCAAAATGCCAGAAACATCTTCAGGAAATTCACAAATCCGGCAATCTATTTAGCGTCATAGCGGAAAGCATACGGTGCAAAGGTCATTAGAAATTCAAGCTTATCCCCAATCCCGAAAAGCTGTGGTCTACTGTTAGAGAAGCATTTTTATCTACATTCTTGTATAAAGTTAGCGTTTTTTTCATTTTTCCTTCTCCTACGTAATACAAGATTAAGCCTACGCCCATAACCGTGCCGCCCCCGGCCAGCAACGCAACATTCCCTTTTCCTCCAGCAAGGCGAGTACCAATATCGTATCCTAAGCAAAAACTTCCGATGCCCCCTATTATTGCACCGGTAATACTCATATTTTTACCAACGTTGAACATGTTTGCCAACCCTTCGTTTCGATTGTTCAACTTTTCCCTGAAAACTGAATAGGAAACCTGTTGATCTCCTACAAAATAGTTGTAAGTCCAAGTTCCGCTTTTAAAACTCAAATCTTCCAATTGCTCTTGAGCGGTAACAGGAAACGGTGCAACCAAAAATACGGCTATTATAAAAACAGCCTGTTTAAAAAGTGTTTGCATAAATAATATTTGTTTAATTGTTTGATTAATATATAGCCTATATTACTTCCAAAATACAAAAATAACCGTTTACATTGGTGAACTCCTCTTTCCTGTCAACTATATCAGGGCAAGACATTTTGAGATTAAAAATAGTTTAGATTCCTTGATATGCTTTCTTGGTGGGAATCAACTGTCACTCCCCATGTTTCAACTTCTGGTAAATTTTTAAACCTGACATTTGTTAGCATAGCCACCTTTGACCAGCTGCGGCCGGTGTACGTCGAGTACTTCGGGGCGCACTTCTTTGTGAATAAGATTAGCAATTGGATAGCCGGCAGGCCGTGCAAGGTAGAGCTGGTTAAGATATAGCGGGGGAGGGATTTCCTTTGGCTCTCATTTCCCTTAGCAGCTCGGGGATGTCAATTTTTTCGGCTTTCGTTTCCCTGTCAGCATCGTAAATGGCTTTTGCCATTCCTACAACCGCCGTAACAACGGCAAGAAAAGCCGCAATCCATATTGTGTACCAAATAATCATATCCATAAAATTTAAAGGGTTAGTACTTGTTTTTTTCTCTGTGTGTAAATATAGCAAAAATAGTCCATAAAATCAAAATAAAATAAAAATGGCAGAAAATAAGGAGGAGAAGAAAGAGGTGCCTGCCAGCGCAGGCGCCGCCGCAGAAAACGCCCAGCCGCCAAAGGCTTCTACAACACCGCCAATGCCCATCCCTACCCACGTGTCCTTGCTGTCCCAATTCCATTCAGTTGGATCCAAGGTGTTGTTGGCGGCGCTGCCGCCTATGTTAGGTGCCAACAATAACTCCTACAATAATGGTGACGGCTATAATAAATTCTCCATCGGGATCCGTATACGCCAGCGGATTATTCCTTGCGTAGCTGTACCTGTTGAAATCCTGCGAAAACCCAGCATCAACTACATACGGGTCGGGGCTGAGCATACGCCCTAAGATGGGGTCGTACATGCGCCCATTCATGTTTACCAAGGTTTTTTAACGTCAAAAATTATTATAACGCATTAATAATACGTTTATTATAAAATAAAAGTTGTTTTTTGCCCTTCAAGCCGCTCTGTCGGGGGATTTTTACTGCACTATTTTTCCGTCGCTCATGATAATTTTGCGGTCGCACATGCCGGCAAGCTCCTCGTCGTGCGTAACGATGAGGATGGTTTGCCCCAACTCCTCCCGCAGCTTGAAGAGCATTGCGTGCAGCTCCTGCTTGTTGCGCGAATCGAGGTTACCCGAAGGCTCGTCGGCCAAAATAACCGAAGGGCTGTTGACCATGGCGCGGGCAATGGCCACGCGCTGCTGCTCTCCGCCCGACATCTCCGCCGGCTTGTGCAGCATACGGTGGGCAAGCCCAAGGTAGCCGAGCAGCTCTTTGCCGCGCAGCTCGGCCTTCTGCCTGTCAACTCCGGCGATGAACGCGGGGATGCAAACGTTCTCCAGCGCCGTAAATTCGGGCAGCAGCTGGTGGAACTGAAAAACAAATCCCAGCTTCCGGTTGCGCAGGCGCGCCAGCTCGCGCCTGCCGAGCGCGAATACGTCAACGCCGTTCAGGTGCACCGCGCCGCTGTCGGGGCGGCTTAGCGTACCCAAAATTTCGAGCAGCGTGGTCTTGCCGGCGCCGCTGGCGCCCACTATGGCCACCACCTCGCCGCTCGCCACGCTAAGGCTAATGCCCTTGAGCACCTGTAGCGCGCCAAAGGACTTGGTTATGTTTTCTGACTTAATCACGCAGAGCAATTTTTTAGTAGGCGACAAAGATAGCCATAATTGGCTTACAATCCCAATAAATTCTGTAAGACTTTGCTGCAACGCCGGGTGCGCGCTTTAGGAGTTTCCTGAAAGCTATTCGTCAGCCGCTTGTGATGATTAGCGGCGGCGGCAACAAGCAGCAATCCGCATACTCCAGCATTTGCAGCCGGTAAAAAATAGCTATATTTGCCGAACAAATTTTTAGCTGATAGGATTATGGAAAATTTCATTCCGGATAGACAAAATGGCTGGACGCAGACAGGCACAAATATGTGGCGTCAGGTGACGGGCTACAACGACCGGCTGATGATGGTAAAGGTAAAGTTTTTGCAGGGCGGCGTGGGCGCGGTGCACGAGCACCCTCACTCGCAGGCCAGCTACGTGGCAAGCGGCAGGTTCGAGGTGCAAATCAACGACGAAAAAAAGGTATTGGAGGCCGGCGACTGCTTTTTTGCCGCCCCCAACGTTCCGCACGGCGTGGTGTGCCTTGAGGATGGCGTGGTAGTCGACGTTTTTAGCCCCATGCGTCAGGACTTTGTTGCAAAAGCGTAACGGCGGCAGCGCTACTTTGCTACGAAAACCATCCCGTTGTCGCAGCCGTGAATGGTGCGGCTGTCCTTCATTTGCTGCTCAATGTAGTTAATGTGCTCCTGCGTAATGGTTTGCCCGGGCATGAGCACCGGTATTCCCGGCGGGTAGGGCGTTACAAAAAACGACGAAATTCGTCCGCAGGCCTCCTCTATTTTGATTTGCTCGCGCGGCTCAAAAAAGTAGGATAATCCTGCCGTTTGTACGCTGGGAATTTTTATGCTGCCAACGCTACGCCTGATTCTTTTGTCAAAGCGCTTGGACTCCCGCTCGAGCTCGCTCAGCGCAAAAAACAGCTCCCCCTCCTTGGCCGTTGAGGTGCCAATGGTGAACAAAAAAAGAATGGTGCCCTCCGGCGTTGTTTTTTCCACCTCAAAACCCTTTTCCTGAAGGTATGCCTGTATTTCTTTCATCTCGCAGTCCAGCGCCGATACGTCGAGCAGCACCTTGAGCGGGTCGTTGCCGTAGGTGTAAGTTTTGAGATGCTTAAACTCCTTTTGAAAATCGCTAAACTCAATTACCTTTATTTTGGCGAGGCGCCTGCGCACGGCGTCGCGAAAGCGTTGCGCCTGCTCCAGCGCTTTGCCCAGCAGCTTAAAGCCTTCAATCTCCATCTGCATGGAGCATACGCCAAGCGAAGCAATAATTTGGTACTGGGGCGATGTGGAGGTGTAGAGGTGAAATATTTCGCGAAAGTAGTCCTCGTCAAAGTCGGGGTCGTTCACGTGAATGTACGAGCTCTGGCTAAACGCCGACAGCACCTTGTGGGCGCTGTGCGTTACGTAGTCGGCGCCCGAGCGAATGGCCGAGTACTCTCTGAAATACGGATGAAACGATGCATACCCAAACCACGCCTCATCGATGAACACCTTGATGTGCGTACCCCGCAAGCGGTTGATGTTTTTCACCAGCTCCACCACGCGGCGAATCGGAATCAGGATACCGTCGTAAGTGCAGCCGGTGAGCACCACCAGCTTCACGTCGGGATTTTTCTTTATGGCTTCCTCAATGTCCTTGATGGACGGAGGCGCAAAAATGCCGTATCTGGTCGAGTACTGGCTGTTGACGTAAATGGGTATAGCCTGCGACTGAATAAAGCCGTAATGCACCGATTTGTGGCAGTTACGGTCAACAATGGCCTTGTCGCCCGAGCGCAGCAGGGTTTGCAGGATAATTTTGTTGGAGTTGGACGAGCCGTTGGTTACAAAAAACGTTTTGCGCACGTTGAAGATACGCGCTGCCTTTGCCTCAGCCTGCCCCACGTAGCCGGTGGAGTCGAGCAGCGACCCCAGGTGCTCGACCGATGCCGAGAGGTCGCCCAAAAAGACGTTATCGCCAAAAAATTCGTAAAACGCATAGAGGTAGGGCGAATTTTTGAAGCTTCGCCCGCCGGCGTGTCCGGGCGTATGCCACGTGTAGTTTGCCTCCTCCACGTACTCTTTGTAGGCCGTCCAAAACGGGGTGCGGCGGCGCTCGTTGAACGTGTTGAGGATACGCTGAAGCTCGAGCTGGTGGTTGTTTACCAGCTCCTTTTTTTGGATAAAGTGAACATTCCCCAGGTTGGGGTTGTACAAGTCGTAGGTGTTTTGCTCCGATGTAATTATAAAAATGTGGATGTTGGAGCGGAGGGCAACAATTTTTTCCACAAAGTCCATAGAGCAGCACACTTCCCAGTTGATAACTACCGCCTGCACGTCGCCGTATTCGGCCTTGAGCTGCTTGCTGTTGCCGGGGGGCATGGCGCCACACTCAATGTACGCCAGCGCAGATTCCTGCGAGATTGCTTTTACAAACTCAATGCACAGCGAGTTGCTTTTCTCAAGCGGGGTCTTCACCTTGTTGAAGTTTTCGTAAAGTATCTCCCCTGCGCTCTTGCTGCTTTCTACCAGCAAAATCTGGATGCGGCAGGTCGGATTGGTTTGCTTCGCCATACTCTGTTCGTCAAAAATGCTTTATCAGACAATAAAAAACTTGCGCCGAGCCGCTCCGTCAGCGCTCCCGCTGCCGGCTACTTCCACAACTTTTCGGGGTAAACTCCTTTGTGCACTAATTCGTTGAGCTTCATGATGACGGTAGGCTTATCTTCGGCGTAGGTAACGCCAAACCATTTGGCCGGCGTATCCAGCACCTTCACCTTTGCCTTGCCGCTCTGTATGAGCTTGTCGATAATGTAGGGAATGAAGTACTCGGACTTGAGGTTTTGTCCGCTTTGCTGCAAAAATTCTTTAAAGTAGCACTCCGAATATTCGAAATACTCCGGCGTAAAGCCCCACATATTCATGGATACCGGCGAATTGTTGCTCAGCTTTTTGAGAATACCGTTTTCGTCCTTGTAGGCTGGCTTTCCGCCTACGCACTCAATATGTGTACGCTCTACCACCGACACCAAAAATCCGTTGCCGTCCTTTTCGCAAATGCCGCGCGATACAGCCCCCGATTCGGACAGCGTATTGCTCAAGCGGTACCCCACCATGGCGTAAAGATTTTTTTCGCTGGCCACCTCGCCTAAGAAGCGGGCTATAATCTCGAACGACTCTTTGCCGTAAAAATCATCGGCGTTGATGACGGCAAAAGGCTCGCGAACAGCGTCAGCGCCCATCATCACAGCGTGGTTGGTGCCCCACGGCTTGGTGCGCTCAGGGTTGTAAACGCTTCCCTGCGGCACCTTGTCTATAGATTGGAACACGAATTCGACATCAATTGCATCGCCAAACCGAGTTGAGAAAACATCACGAAATGCCTGCTCAAAATCTTTGCGGATGACAAAGACTACCTTCCCAAATCCGGCGCGTACGGCGTCAAAAATGGAGTAATCCATAATGGTTTCACCACTGGGGCCAACAGTATCCATCTGTTTGAGGCCACCGTAGCGGCTGCCCATGCCAGCAGCAAGTACAAGAAGCGTTGGTTTCATATAATTATTTAAGGTTAAACGTTCTACTTACCCATTAAGAAGCAACTGTGCTTATCTCTCTCGCGCGCTAAAGCAGGTGCGCACCCGCACAAGTGAATTACTAGAAAAAAACTTTACGTAAGCCATAAAGCAAGCAACAAAGGTAGCAAAAAATTACAGAATCGCAAGAGGTACCCTCAATGCCTTTATGCACCTGTTTTCGGCTTACTTACCGGCTGCGCCGAAAGCTTAACGGGGTTAAGCGGTGCCTCAAAAATTCATTATTTTCCCTCCAGCGTTATATCGCGTTTGGAGAGACGCTACATGCACGATATAATTTTGCTTTTCAATACCTTGCCTGAGTAGTATCAACATCCTGCGGCTTTATTGTGAGTTCGACCCCTAACACTCCGCCTTTTTTCTCACATAAATAGTTTTGTTTTACTATTTTACTATAAATATACTTTGCAAAGGGTAGCTTTGTTATAAGGTAGCGTAGCTTTCGAGATAATTTTTTTGCCCTGTTTTGTGCCGTTTCTCTTATTGTTTCTCTTGTTATTTCTCCATTTTTGTCAAAAATATGGTTTACTGCTTGGCTACTTCTTGGCGTTTTTACATTTTTAACAAATTTGGGCTTTCTCTTGTAATAATTGCTAAAATCAACAAATCGAATATCCGCGTTTAAGCTACCTGCTATGTACTTCATTGATGCTTCGCTAAACCACCAAAGATGTACAGGCGGCGAGGCGGTTGCCCAAACAATGCTTTTGTCATAAATCGTTTTATTGGGAGCCGTTAAGAGGATTTTACCCCCCCCCATTATTTTATTGCTAATCAATAACATAGCACATTTTAGGAATTTTATAGGATTTTCAATATGCTCAATCACCTCTGTAAGAATAACTACATCATACGCTCCCTGATGCTGCACAGCATATTCCATAATATCAGCGCAAATGTAGTGGTGGCCAAAATTTTTGGTCGCTTCATCAATGGCATTTTGCGAAATGTCTAACCCTACTGCGCAGTAACCATCCTGCACCAGTGAATAAGTCAAATAGCCCAACCCACACCCAATTTCAATAATTTTCAATGTTTTTTTGGGACTTGGGATTTGCTCAAGAGTCTGCTTTACTCCCCAATACATTTCTTCACTTTCCGAAAGGTACTGTAATGGATTTTTATGGGCTTTAACAACGTTTGCATATTTTACATAGCGATTATATCCGGGTAACTTGTCGGCATGTTTATAAATGAGCTCATAAACATGCTGCGTATCGACGACTCTTGGGTAAGAAAATGAAGTATCACAGGAAGCGCAGTAGTATATGCCAAAATGTTCCGGTTCTTGATATCCGGGGAAGCTTGCTTCGCGCAGCGCTGCATTCTTGCCGCATAGTAAACAATCCATATTCTTGTCAATTTTCATAAATTATTTCTTTTTTTTAATTTTCGCATAAATAGAATACAACTATTTTTTTCAATCACTTCTGCTTTCTCTCCGCCGGTTGGGCGCTTCCGCCGTTATTCTTGACGGGGTTGAGCGGCTGCTTACTTACCGGCTGC
This sequence comes from Prevotellaceae bacterium, assembly GCA_031263185.1. Classification (GTDB taxonomy): domain Bacteria; phylum Bacteroidota; class Bacteroidia; order Bacteroidales; family UBA932; genus JAITMY01. The sequence goes on from JAISGH010000075.1 coordinate 27,891, forward strand.
GCCGACGATGGCGTTAGCGCGTTAAGCGGAAGCTTTGAGCCTGTTGTTTTGTATGTATTGAACAGCGGGTTTATGATGTTGAGCAGCGACCATGTTTTCTTTTTATCGCCGGTTGGCTTTGGGCCTCCCACCAGCAAGTTCACCCCAGCCCGGAGGTTAAACTTTTGCGCTGTTTGGTAGTTGGCGGCAAGTATATTATCGCAAATGATGTGCAGCTGCATGTCGCGCCGCCCAAAGAGTAGCCCCAGCCCGAGGTTGTGGCTGTGGCCGTAGCTGTACGAAAGGCTTCCGTTAATGGGGTATTTTCTGGTATTTAGCGACAGCGCAAGCAGGGGGTAGGTGTTGTAGCGGCCAACGGTAATGGCAGCCAGCGCGCCGGCAACGATGTGCTCGTTCAGCGAGTATGAAACGCCGATGGACATGGTGGGCGACGTCCACTGCAAAGCCTTCCTGCTGCTGCCGGTAAACAGCTCCGACTTTAGCGAGTCCACAATGCCGATTAAGTTGTGCGTATCGCCGGTACTCTGCACGCCGCTAAAAGTCTGAACAAAGTTGCCTCTTTGCAGCGCCACGTGCTTGCTGTCCCACGTGATACCTCCAAAGTTGACAATGCTTCCGGACACGGTGAATTGTTCGAACTTGATGTCAAAACCCGCGTCAATTCCCCACCCTTTGCCCGAAAAACCATCGTACTTGTAGGAGCCTGCGTTAATGGTGTCGTAAGAAAATACTCCTTCGGAGGGTATATTGGACGGGATGCCGGCAATGTTTGCTTCGGGGGTTAGCCCCACGGTTGAGGTCCAGCTGTAGGGGTCGGTGTACATAAAGGCGGCATTTCCAAAATTCATATCAACAGACGCTACTCCCATCAGCCGCTTTACTTTGCCGCCAACGGTAACTTTATCGCGCACCACTTCTTTGGAAACGCCGAGCGCAATCTCTGCGTAGGATGCCAGGTACGCTCCCAAGCCGCCCAGGGACATTGCTTGCCCCATGTAGGGAGCGTTTCCGCGCCATGCCAGCTTGACAAGGTCTCCGGGAACGCCCGCCTCAAATCGCGTTTTTTCGGCAATATCAAGCGTAAAGTACATGCCGCCTATAAACGCGCCTACGTTAAGCACGTTAACGTCTAAGTTGGCGTACCCGCTCTCCCGAAAGGAGGCGTTTTCTGCCGTTCGGGTCAACCGCGGGGAGTTGCTTAAAAGGTTGCCGACGTTCATGCCGCCGAGCGTTATACCTCCGTCAACGTATATGGAGGATAGCATGGGGAACCCGACGTAAACGCTCCCTGCTTCGGGCTGAAAAGCGGGGTTGAGCATATTCACCGCCGGCAGGTCGCGCATGAAGTACATCGTCGCGTTGTGCTGCGCCTGCGCTCTGCTGCGAGGCAACAGAGCGGCTGCAAGCGTTAACCCTGCAAAAACAGCATTTTTTACTATTTGACGATATTCAACGTTCAAGATTATTTTTCTTTTTTTTTGTGTATAACTTCCAAAGTCAAAAATTACACAGCAATAATCAATGTTTTAAATTATGTGATATTTTAGGTACATCTAAATTGTAAATATTATAAGCGAATGGCCCATACTGCTCGTCTATAAAGGTATCAAGCGTTGTTACGTTTTTTTTGTTCATATTCGTTCTTTATTTTAAGTGCTTTTGCTATCACTCCACGGCGTCGCCAAAAGTTGCTTTCAGCATAAGGCCTATGGATACGTTTACCTTCAGGTTGTGCAAGTCCTTCACCTGATTGAGCGTTAGCCCCAACGCAGGGGAAAAAATGCGGGTGGTAAAGCCGCCTATTGATGAGATGAGCAGCTTCGCTTCCTGCCCGCCGTAGTCATGAACGATGCGTACTTTATTCTCTGCTTTTTGGGGAAAGGGCATTTCGATGCCATTTTTACCATCTGCATACAGCATGCTGTCAATAACAGCGCTGTCAACATTGTACATATCTGCTTGTAGCTTTGCGTTTACCTGCAGCTTGCTACTCGCAAGTACTTGTATTTTTATCCACTGTATTTGATTAATCTCGTCAAAATTGGCTGCTTGCTTTATATCTATGCTCATTGAACCTTTGAAGTCGATGTACCGGCCGGCAAGCAGGGAGTCGATTTCTGCCCTGAAAGAGGTATCCCGCCCCTTTACTTCGTCCATAATTTCGTAGGCAAAGCGATTAATAGCAAAAAACTGTCCGTTGCTACGAAAGCTATCCATCAGCGCATTCAGCAAGCTCAACGGGTCTGTGTGTCCGCTATCCCATCTATCAATAAGAATCATAAAGTTACCTATTTGGCTACGGATTTCCGCCGACAAGCTCTCTTCTACCGAGCGATCCATCGAATCCTGCAGCACGATAATGGCTCTGGCCAGCGAGTTTTTTTGCAGAGCAGACGGTATCCGCTCAAAGAGATTCTTTGTAAGAGTATCTATTCCCAAATATTGAGAAATATCCACATCAAACAAAGCCAACGATAGCGCCATCTCCGGCTCCCACTTCTTCTCGTCGTTGTTGGAGCAGGCAGCAAATATGCAGCATAAAAGAGCTGCGCAAACATTCAGCCTGATAAAGTACATAATTATTAAATTTTACACCTTACACCTTACAAAAGCAGCTATTTATTTTTTTTCCTGGCTTTAGCCTCATCTTCGGCTTCCTCTCGCATTGCCTTTTGCAGCAGCGTTTCCTTTGGTTGGCTTTGGTTTCCGGACGGCTTTACGCTTTTTTGTGGTTTTTTTTTAACTTTTACGTCAACGCCATCCTCATTTTCTTCCTGCAATGCCTGCCTCAGCAGCTCCTCCCTGCTCTGCTTTCGCTTCGTCGTTTTTTTTACGCTCTTCACCGTATCCTGAATTGCTGCTGCCGAATCTTGCCGGTGTGCAAAGTCGTGAATGGCAGCGATTGTATCCCGCTGCGTTTCCTCGTAAAGAATTTGCCTCGATGCTGCTGCGGTATCAACAAATCCGTTGTCCGGCGCAAGAGCGTCGCTGCCGCCGCCACCGCCGCCTACAGGCCTGCGCGCCGTCCTGCCTTTGCCGAACAAAAAGTTAAGCCCCACGCGGAGGTTGGCGTTTTGCGCCGTCTTGTAGCTTACAACGGACAAAAGGTTGTCGGTAACGATGTGCCACTGCACTGCCTTGCGGCCAAGAAGCAGGCCTACGCCTACGTTGCTGTGGCGGTTGTAGTAGCTGTAGGCCGCGCTGAGGTTCACCATAAAGCCCTGCGTGTTGGCCGACAGCCCCACCAGCGGCGAACTCTCATCCTGAGAAAATCGGTAGCCAACCAGCGCTCCAACGTTGAAATACTTGTGCAGCTCGTACGTAGCGCCGGCGTATATGGTTGGCGACAGCCACTTGCGCTCGCTGCCGGCGGTTGACGTTACGCGGGTTTTTTGCTTCACGGAGTCAAGCAAGCCCGAAACAAAATCGCTGCCGCCACTCAGGGAAATTCCGTCAAACGAAATTTCGCCGTTCGGGGTTTCCTGCCCCATTTTGTAGCCGCTCCAATTGATAAACCCGAGGTCGAGCGCGCTTGCCGACACGTTCAGCCCTTTGACCCAAGGCAAATCCCAGCTGCCGCCAAGGTCAAAAGCCACCCCCTGGTTGCCTGTGTTAAACTTGTAGGTACCCAAACCCGCTTCGGTCAGCTTGTCTATCGTAAAAGTTCCCTGAGGCACTGTAACAGGTAGGCCGGAGAGGTAAATATCGGGGTTAAGAACTACGGTAATGTCGTAGGAATCTTTTTCCGTCCTGAAAGAAGACCCGTCGCCCAATTCGACGTTCATGTAGCCAACCCCCTGCAGGTATTTTGCTTTTACCCCCAGAAAAGCATTTTTTGCCACCTCCACAGATACCCCCAGCGCAATTTCTCCGTAGCCCAGCGCCGATACGCTCAAGCCTCCCAAGTCGAGGTTTTCTCCGAGAATTTCGTCGTGGCCGTTGCCGTACCATACCAACCGCTTCAAATCTTTCGGTATGCGCCCTTCTACGTTGAGCTTGAACTTGCTGTCGAAGGTAAAGTATATATTCTTTACCATGAAGCCCAAGTTGATGAAGTTGTGCTCGTAGTCAAGAGCAGCCTTGTTGAAGTCGCCTGCGCCATTCACAATAGCCCCGTAGTTGGCGTTAAGGTAGGCGTTGCCGAGCGTTAAACCCTCACCCGACAGCGTCAGGTTGGGCGAAAACGACGTTAACCCCGGAAACCCGACGTACAGGCTCCCGTTGCGGGGCTGGAATGCGGGGTTGAGCTGGTTGTTCAGCGGCAAGTCTTTCATGTGGTACAGGGTAGAGTTAAGCTGAGCGTAAACTTTTACCGACATTGCCGCCAGCAGGCAGGCTATAAGCAGAACGAAATGTTTCATAGCAGCATTGTATCAAATATTTTTAAGGGCTAAAAGGTAAGCTTGCTCATGGCTGCCTGCACTCTTACGCGCACGCGGAAAGAGATACCTTGCGCCGATAGCGTTCGAAGGATTTCTTTACCAATTGTTCCACTTCTCTCACATTTTACGCTAAACTTTACATATTGAGTCTGTTCAACTATTTTATCTAATTCCTTCTCTCCTTTATTAAAATTAAGGGGCGGAGGAGGATTGTTCAAATCAACGTTGATTTCTTTAAATATATCATTCACATTAATACCTTGGGCATCAACAAAATTAGCGCTGAAGTTGAATTTAAAAGGCAGGTCATCATCTTTACTCTTTGCAATATCTATGTAAAGCTCAATGGAGGATATTGCCCCTCCTTTGGCGTAATCTGCAAAATTAATGGGTATAGAGTCGGTCATTTGCGCTTCCAGCAGAACACTATCTATTTGGCTGTTTATAGAGTCAATGTAGTTATTACCATCGCTACCCATAGCCGAAAGCACATTGGCTGCCGTAATAAATATATCGGTAGGATGTATCATAGCGTCCAGCAAGTTGTTAATGGCCGAATCTCCTCCGTGGTTGCCGCCGCTGCTCGAGCTTTTGGGAGTTGCTTTGCTTTTTGCCATTGGGTTTGGCGGGTTGTTGCCATTTTGCAACAGCTCCGGATGGGCTGTATAGTAAGCTGTCAGAAATTGGTTGATTTGGTCTATCTTAGCCTCCACATCAGGGCTATCACCAAGATTTTCTTTAATCAGGTTTTTGGTGGAGTCATTCAATACGGGAGCGCTGTTGTCGGGGAATGTTACGTAGGTATCGCCATTATTCACAAGTACAATGTAGGCTATTGAGTCAACATTGACGCTATCGCTATAGGTATTCAAACCAAAATGTTCTTCTACGTAGCTGTTCCACTGCTGCCTTACTTGCTTGTTAACTTCTTCTACGTCGCCATCCGCTATAAAATCTCCAATGCGGATAGTCTGCTCCTTTACCAGCGGTAAAGCCCATGTGGGCTTCCAATTGTCATCATTCTGACACGAAACAGCAGCGGCTGCTATAACCGGCAGCAGCGCAATCAAAAAATATCTAAGTTTTAACTTCATGGTATCATTAATTTTGCTAAATAATCAACGTTTATAAATCTCCTCTCTCTTTTTGTGCCTTACCCTTCTTGTGGGCACAATTTTTGCTCAATAAGCTGGATAAGCGTATGGATAACCTTAATGTGCACCTCCTGTATCCGGTCGGCGTATCCGCTGTGGGGTACGCAAATGTTCACGTCGCAAATGCCGGACATCAGGCCGCCGTTTTTGCCGGTCAGCCCCACCACGCGCATACCTTGCAGCTTGGCTATCTCCACCGCCTTCACCACGTTGGCGGAGTTGCCGCTGGTGCTTATTGCCAGCAGCACATCGCCCTTGCACCCCAGCGCCTCAACAAAGCGCGAGAAAACGCTCTCGAAGCCGTAGTCGTTAGCGGTGCAGGTAAGGTGCGAGGGGTCGCTTGCGGCAATGGCAGGCAGCGCACGCCTGTCGCTGCGAAAGCGCCCCGAGAGCTCCTCGGCAAAGTGCATGGCATCGCACATGGAGCCGCCATTGCCGCACGAAATTATTTTTCCGCCGCCGGCAATAGCCTCCGCCATGAGCGCCGCCGCGCGGTCAATGCACTCAACGTTTTGGCTGCTGCCGATAAAGCGGGATGCCACCTGCGCCGCTTCGGCAAAGTTGGCTAATATTTGAGAAATGCTGCTATCCATTGAATTTTTTGAATTTTTGAAATCAACTTTTACTTCTTAGAGCAGCCAACTCGGCAGCCATAGCTTCCATTCTGGCCAAGGCTTGCTCTTTTTCGGTGCGCTCGCGCTCTTTCTCGGCAAGGGCGCGCTCTTTTTCGGCAAGGGCACGCTCTTTTTCGGTGCGCTCGCGCTCTTTCTCAGCACGCTCATGAGCCAGGGCTTGCTCTTTCTCGGCAATTATTGGCAGGAGTTCATTGCGGGCTTCCAGCTTGCCCACGTCTATCGCAGAGGCCACTGCGCTCCGGTTTTCACTCCGGATCCGCTGCAGGTAGTCGTACTCGCGACGCTCCGACTCCGTCAGGTTCTCCCGCTGCAGCGCGTCGCGCGCCTTCATTAAACCTTTCGCCCTAAACTCGTCCTTAATCGCGTTGTGCTTCAAAAAGTAAATCCACTCGTCTAACGTATCCTTGGCAACACCGTTAAAAGT
>JAISGH010000102.1 GCA_031263185.1 Prevotellaceae bacterium
GTGAGCTTTTTTGTTGATTTTGACCGTTACGCAGATTTGTTTTTCGGGGTGCGCATCTTTATTAATGCTGCTGATTCTTACCGAAAACAAGCTGCCATACCCCAGCTGCAGGAACTTGGATATTTCTGTATTTTCGCTTCTTGGGATGTACCCCAACATGGTTTCATGGAAGAGAATTTTTACCGCGTTCGGGTCATGCCCATTAGACGGCTCTGCCTCCAGCTTTAATGCTGTCCCGATTTTCAATTCGTCAAAGACTTCCAAGCCGTCCCAGTAAGTGAATCCGGCAATGTGGAATGTAGCGTAATGTTGATTTACCATAGCTGTATGTTTTAATGTTTGATGCAAAGGTAAAAATCACCTGTGCAGCCTATCTGCGCAGCAACAAAAAAGCTTACCGCTTTACCTGTTTTCGGGTAATTCGCGCAGCTACGAGTTTTTTCTTATGGCCTCTCTTACCCTCGACAGCATTTTTTCTCTGAGATGGTCGGGGGCAACAATTCTTACTTTATCGATGTAGGCCAAAAGAAGATTTTCCAGCTCATAGTTGATAATCAGCTTTAGCTCAATGGTTGTAGCCTGCTGATTTATCGATTTGATTTTCTGGGAGCCGTGCAGCGGTTTTGTCTCAACGTATGGAAAAAGAACGTTATCTATCTCCAGAATGACTTGCTCCGGCGCCTTTTCAAGAACGCTAACGCCAACCACATCTTCGAAATACTCGCTGAAGTCTACATCAACGTTTTCAATATACGGAATATTGGCGCAGGCTATTTGCTCAATTCTGTCCAAAGCCAGACTTGTAACCGGTCGCTTTTCTATATGCTCGCAAAGCCCAAACAGGAACCAGCGATTGTTATACTGCTTCAGAAAATACGGGTGAAAAATGTATTCCTTAGCATCCTTGTTGAACTTTTTGTAATCAATACGGAGCGGCTGCTTGTTTACAATTGCGTTGAAAATATCCGAAAAGAAGTTTAACCCCTTTAAGTATGGATTATGCTCAAAATCTACTGCATTGACGGTAGCTCCTTTCAGCTTAAATGTGTGCTCGAGCCGCGCAAGTATTTCCTCCATCCAGCCAAATTGGGGCATCCCCTTGAAGCGGGTCAGCGTATAAATCGTTTCTTTCAGCTGGTTGAGCTCTGTTTCGTTCAGCGGCTGGCTGTTGATAGAGTAGCGGAAATCTTCATAGCGGTAGTAAACTCGCTTCCCATCCCTGATCTTAGCAAGCGGAATGCTCCAGCCCGCTTCGCTTTCCATAAATGCAATATCATCCTGCACCTGACGCTTTTTTACGCCGTTGGCAATGCCGGCATGCTCATAAATAGCATCGCTACATGCACCTACCAAGTTTTCAATAAAATACCGCCGCCCGGGGTTTCTAAAGCATCGATCTAAAGCCTGATACCTGATTTGTGCATGTTTATTTGTTGGCATAATTTTGTTGACATAATTTTGTTGACATAATTTTGTTGGCATAATTTTGTTGGCATAATTTTGTTGATATAATTTTGTTGGCATAATTTTGTTGACTAATATTTACTTGCAAAAATAAGCAATTTAAGCGAATTGGCAACGCAGAAGTTTTTGCAGTGTTTGGATGGGTGTATTTCAAATTGAAATGCACCCTATTTTGGATTGTGTTTTTTTGAAAAATCAGGTAGAATTTGTAATTTTGCCGTTTGAAATTTAAGAGGATATGAACGGAGCATATAATTACGATAAAAAACAAATGGCAGAGTTTGGAGTAGAGCAAATAATTTCAAGTGAGCGAGACTATACATTCATTTGTGGAGATTCTTTAGAAATGTTACAGAGAATTCCTGACGAAACAATCAATTGCGTTGTAACTTCGCCACCTTATTGGAGTTTGCGGGAGTATGATGTTGCAAAAGATTCAAATGTAATAGGCAATGAACCTGATTATAACGATTATGTGAAGAATCTTACAGTATTATTTGATGAAGTAAGGAGAATATTAACAAAAGACGGCTCATTGTGGCTTAATTTGGGCGATAAATATTACAATAAGGAGCTTTTGGGAATGCCCTGGCGTGTGGCTTTATCGTTGATGGATAAAGGTTGGATTTTGCGAAACGATGTGATTTGGGACCAGATGAAAGGTACGCAAAGTTCAAAAGACCGCTTGAGAGATGTTTATGAGCATATCTTTCATTTCGTGAAAAGTAAAAAATATTATTACGCTCACGACGAAATTCGCATTGCTCCAACTAAAAAGCCGAAAGTTTATAACGGCGAAGTTCTCTCTGCAACAGGAGTAAGCGGAAAAAAATATCGCCAGCAAATTGAAAAAAGTCAGTTCCTGTCAGAGGAAGAAAAAGCTGCTGCAAATCTGGCATTAGATGAGATTTTGCAAAAAATTACAGACGGAAAATTAGTTGATTTTCGTATGACAATAAGAGGCGAACAGCGGGCTTTTCACAGCGATAATACAAATGTCAGCGGACGTGCTAAAGAATTAGAGACCAGAGGTTTTTACTTTATAAAAATGGGAGCAAACGGACATTTACCCTCTGACATTTGGCGAATTGCGCCCGAAGATACTTGGCGAAAAGATGCTCATTACGCTGTTTTCCCCGAAGAATTATTAGTTAATCCAATAAAAGCCACCTGTCCGGACAATGGTATAGTTTTAGACCCGTTTTCAGGTACTGGCAGTACCGTTGTAGCTGCTTTAAAATTAAATCGTCGCGGTATTGGCATTGATTTGAGCGAATATTACACCAATTTGGCAAAACAGCGCATAAAACAAATCAGCCGTCCCTTATTTTAATCACAAACAAATATGAATGAGCCTGTTATAAATAAATTCCCGACAGAAGTTTTTGGCTGTCCGTACACTGGACAACCTGAAAAATTGCAGGCTGCTATTCAGCAACAATACTGTAAATTCATAAAAGCTACTTGCATAAAACCACGCAAAAGCGAGCCGCATATAAAAGTTGGTATTTGCTCTTTGGGTTACAAAGGCGGTTTTGTTGATACGCATTTGCCTGTAATCATCTGTCCGCAGAGGTTTAAGGAAGATGTAATGTTTGAAACCATTCGCGAAAAATACTTGTCCCATTGGAAAAATATTGAGTGGATTTCTGAAGTCAATATTGGCGTTGGCGGTAGTGTTGATTATGTTGCAATTACCAAAAATCGCAAAGGTAAAATCGTTGATTTTCTTTGTATTGAAATTCAGGCTGGCGGTACAACAGGTTCGCCTTATCCTGCTGTCGTGGATTTGAAGCACAACGGAAAATACACAAAAGATGCCTACAATTACGGCATAAACTGGGCAAACGAATTTTCAAAAACAATGATGCAGCAAGCATATAAAAAGGGAAAAATTATCAATCAATGGAAACGAAAAGTTGTGTTTGTAGTGCAAGATGTAGCAATTGATTACTTAAAAGCTGCCGCTGACACAAGCCGTTTGTATTCTTCAAAGCGAAATCTCCCTATTGATTTTTGCACATTCTCGCTAAAATGGAATAAAAATCAGTGGCATTTGGCATTTGCAGATATTTTTAGCACTGATATTGAGGGAATAAACCTGATGCTTGGAGGTGCAGAAGTTGATGCCTATCCAACTGAGGCAGAATTTATTTTGAATATCATTAAAAAGGGTATTCAGGATGGTGTTTTGAACAAAGAAGATTATGTGAAATTCCTGTAGCTGCTTTGTGATGTATGGCTGAATTTGAACAATGAATTATCTACATTAAATTAACAATGCCTTTTATTTTTTTGGTTTTACAACAGAAAACTCTAACTTCGCGCTTCTAAAACAAAAATTAAAAGTAAAGAATTAAAAGTAAAGAATTAAAAGCAATCCTCATGAAAACGAATGACATTATTGATTTACAGGAAACCTCTCAAAATCATTGGCGGGCGAAGTACCAGGGAAACTACGGGGTATATACCATAAAAGTAGCTTTTGATAAAAATGGGCACACCTCCAATTTTTCTTGCTCCTGCCCAAGCGATTACTACCCGTGCAAGCACATCCCCATGGTGAAGGAGGCTATTGCCAAGCGTATTGCCGAAAGCGAGCGCCCATCGGCAAATGCAAAGGGAAAAAAGCTGACGGTGGAGGAGCTGCTGGCGGAAGTTTCGCTTGAGGAGCTACGCAGCTTTGTTGTACGCCAAGCTAAGCACAACGCCGACGTGAGCAACGCCATTAATCTGGCGTTTGCGCACAAGCAACCTTCCGGTGGCGCAAATCCCTACTCCGCTATTATCCGCGATATGCTGGAGCAAGTACACTTTGACGTTGAGGATTACTACGACGAGGAAGAATATTTTGATTTGGACGGCTTAGATCAGTGGCTCGAAAAGGCGCAAGAGTACGTTGAGCAAGGCAACCCCCGCGAGGCCGTGCTGATATGCAAAGCCTGCATTGAAGAGTTTGCCGAATGGCTGCAAGGCGAAGATGAAGAGAGCGAAAACTACCTTGACTCCGACTATCAGGTTACCCCATTCGAGATAATAGAAAAAGCTGCTGCTGAAAGCCCCGACGTGGACGCTAAAGAGCTGTACGGCTACTGCGTGCAGGAGGTGGGTAAAAGCAAGTACGCGGAAACGGAAATGTTTGACGGCTTTAACAATTTGCTGTCAACGCTTGCCATGCAGGCAAACCCCGACGAGTTTATTGCGCTGCAGGACAGCCTCCTGAAAAAGATAGCCAACAAAGGCTCCTATGAGGCAGAAAAAATTCTGCAACGAAAAATTGATTTTTACAGCAAGAACAGGCAACCCGAAAAGGCGGCTGAAGTTCTTGAGAAGAATTTGCAGGTAGAGAATTTTCGCTACAAGGTAGCCGAAAAGCGGTTTGCGGAGTTGAACTTCACAGAGGCCAAGAGGCTGGTAACAGAATATCTATCAGGAAAAAAGAGTAGTGAACATTACGACACTCAACGCTGGCAAGAGCTGCTGCTGAAAATTGCCCAAAAAGAGGGCGATATTCCTTCCATACAGGCTATCGCGTTTTTATTTATTGATAAAAATTTTGACAAAAAATACTTTGACATTTACAAATCTACATTTCCTCCCGACGAGTGGAGCGACGCGCTGGAGCGCCTTATAGAGCACTACAAAGCAAGCCGCTCAAGCTACAGCATTTACGCGCAACCGTCAGGCTTTAACAGCAACGTAGCCGAGGTGCTGGCTGCCGAAGTAGCTGCCGAGCGCCTAATGCAGTACGTTGAGCAATACCCATCGGCCACAATCGTAGAGGAGTACCATAAAGCGTTTGCGGCGCAGTATCCCGAAAAAACGCTGGACATCTTCAGGAAAGCAGTGGACTGCTACGCGGAAAAGAACCTCGGCCGCGAACACTACGAGTACATTGTTAGGCTGCTGAAGCAAATGCGGCGTATTAAAAATGGCGATAAAACCGTAGCCGAAATGATTTCCCGCTACCGAGTTGAGTATAAAAATCGCCGAGCCATGATGGAAATTTTAAATAAATCACAAAACGAAGGTAAAAAATAAATAAAAAACGCAATTTTAATCTTTAATTAAGGAAAAGGAGTAAAGCTATGGAAGCACAGGTAACTGAAAAAAACACCAAATCGGAAATACTGAAAGCGTACGAAGCGCTGCTGGGCACGGTTCAAAGCGCCAAGGCGGACGTCCCCAAGCAAGTTCAGGAGGAGAAGCACAAGAGCGGAGCGCTGGCAAAAGTAGCCGGCATTACCGGCGACGAAATCGGGAAAAGCATCGGCAACCTTAAATCGGGGCTGAACAACTCGCTGGACGAGCTGCAGCTGAGCCTGACCAACGAGTTTAAAAAGCTGGAGGACATCCGTGCGGCTATTGCCATTGAGCGGCAAACGCTCGAAGAATTGTACTCGCTATCGGCCAATACCGATTCGCTGGCTACCATGCTGCTGGTGCAGAAGGAGAAAAAGGAGCGCTTCGAGAAGGAAATGAAAGAAAAAGTGGAAACTTTTGACAAGGAAGTTGCAGCAAGCAAGGCGCAGTGGGAGCAGGAAAAGAGTAAGCAAAAGGCAGCCGAAAAAGAATACGCCGAAGACTTGTCAAAGCGCAGAAAGCGGGAGGAGGACGAATACTCGTACAACCTGAAAATCAAGCGCCAAAAGGATACCGACGAGTACGATACGCGCAAGCTGCTGCTCGAAAAGGAGCTGGCAGATAAGAAAAGTCTGCTCGAAAAAGAGGCTGCCCGCTTTGAGCAGGAAGTGAAGAACGCAGAGGGTGAGCTGACGGAGCTGCGCAAAAACAGCGCAGACTTTCCGGCAAAGCTGGAAAAAGCCTTGAAGGACAAGGAGGCCGAAATTACCCGGCTGCTTCAGAGCAAGTACGAGTTTGACGTCAAGCTGATGGAGAAGCAAAACGAGGCGGACATTCGCCTGAAAGAGCAAGTCATCAGCTCCCTGCAGGAAAAGATAAAGGAGCAACAGGCGCAGCTGAAGGAATATACCGACAAGGCCAACCGCGCCGAGGCAAGCGTAAAAGATATTGCCGTGAAGGCCATTGAGAACTCCTCAAAAGTCCGCATGGTTACGGCCAAGCAAGAAAAGGAAGACTGACCTGCTACACCGTCCCGTATGGACGTGCTTAAACAGTTATAATCAGCATTTTATAATCTAAAGGGACTAAATTGGGGACTAAGTATGTTTACTTTTAACCACCAAATTTTTGCCTTTTGAAAGCAAGTAGCTACTTTTGCCGGTGAAAGTAGCTTCATGAGCCTGAAAAGAGCATGACACTTTTTTACCAACATCATTACCGCCGCCGCAAAATAGTTGCCTGCGGGGGGGGGAAGAAAATTAGTTACACCTGTGAAAAATGAGCCACCTTCAACGTAAATCGGAAGTGCTAAGCGCTGCTGCGGAGTTGCTGCACGAAAAAGAGATGTACCCTGCCGTGGCGCACAGTGCCTACTACAGCTGCTACCAGCTTTCACGGCATATTTGGAAGCATAAAATGGGGAAAACTTGGGCGGATTTAAATGCTATTTGCCGTTCAATTCAAAAAAGCTCTCACGACGCTTTGATTAATGAAGTAAGAAATTATATCCTAAACTCAAATAGGGCAAATTGCGCTACGCACGTGGAAAACTACTACCGATGTATGATGAGGTTAAAGCGGCTGCGCGTAAATGGCGATTATGATGATGAAATTTTTGACAAGTCGAAAAGTGAAAGCGCTATTAATTTATCCAATAAAATTATTTCTGTCATAAGAAAATACCAGTAAGCTATGGATGCAAAGCAATATATTTTGAAAGAGTTAAGCAGTTTGGTTGCGAAGTTCTCGAATATTCGTGTGCGCTACGAGTACGACGAGCGCGCAGAAGTACACTGTGTTGAGGTCGTTCCAAAGGAGGTTTACTACTCGAATGATGCGTATATTTCGTGGGAAATTGACGTTACAAGCCGATTTATTAAGCATTTCCCTACGGAAAATATTGGATTTATCTCTGATGACGATTTGATGGGTATTGAAAACGCAGCCTATGTCAGCGCGGGGAAAAATTATGCACCTGCCCACCGGAAAGCCAAAGCGCAGACAATGGAATACGCTTAGTCCATTTGCCTATTTGCTGAATTTCCCTATCTTGAACCATTACCGGTTTACTTCACAAATCTGTACTTTAGCAATGTCCAAATTGCATACAGCCCGTCAATCCACTTGATTTTCTTTCCGTCCTCAATGGAGCGCGGGTAGTAGCTGATGGGGACTTCTTCGATTTTTATGCCGCGCTTGGCAACCTTTGCCGTTACCTCCGGGCAAAACTCAAAGCCTGTGCACTTCAAGGGTATCGACTTCAGGAACGAGGCTTCAAAAAGTTTGTAGCAGGTTGATGCGTCGGTCAGCCGCTGCCTGTACAGAACGTTGGCAACAAGCGTTACCAACCGTCCGCCAAGATAGAAATACAGGTAGGAGTGCTTGTTTTTCGGCTTCAGGAACCGCGAGCCGTACAGCGCCTTTAAATTTTTCTGCAAGAACACCTCCAGCAAGGCATTATAATCTTGAGGGTCGCACTCCAAATCTGCGTCCTGGATAATGATGCAATTGCCCGAGGTCTGCGCTATCCCCAAGCGGACAGCCGCTCCTTTCCCTTTATTTTCGGGCAGCTTACAGTATATGAGGGGCAGCTCGGGGTGCTGCGCCTTATACGACAGCACCAGCTGCTCCGTTGCGTCGTGCGAGCAATCGTTCACCACCACCACTTCCTTTTGCATGTTGTTTACCAAATGTACCTCCGACACTTTTTGCAGCAGCGCAAGGATAGTTTTTTCCTCATTATACGCCGGTATGATTATGGATAGCGTTTGCACGGGGTTATTCATAGGTTTACGCTGATTTTTTTTGGTGGAAATAAAAATGCATCTACTTTACCAAACAGCCACTTCACGGTGTGGCAGGAGGCTACGTAAAACCAGAGCAGCGGCACAAACGAAAACAAAAACCGTTTATACGAGTATTTCATTACATTTTCCAACGAATCCCATACGTAGTCGACCTGATAAATCAAAACGGTATAAAATATCCACGCTAAACCTATCAAAATTAAGGTCGCTGCATGGTCGTACTTTTTGCAAATCGCCCAAACGTTGGAAATCAGCACTATAAGGAACGACACAAAGGTAAGCCCGTAAAAGGTGCGGGATTTGAACAGCGTCCACATCTCCCTCCGGATGAGGTCTGCTTTTTCGCCATCCCAGTATGGCTTTAGTATCAGCGGCCGCGCCACATCCAAATCGTTCAGCTTTAAAAACACATTCCAAAAGATTATGGGAAGCAGGCAGCATCCGGCAAGCAGCGCCAGCGCTTTGTACTGCTTGGCTTTAATGCTGTACCATAGGAATATGCAGCCTACTGCGCCAATGAAAGCAATCCCTTCGGTACGCGCCCAGCTGCTCAGCATCAATATGCACACCGCTATCCACAGCAGCGACGGGATTTTTTTGTAGTACCACGAAATGAAGAACATAACGCCCAGCGAGGCGTAAACAGCGTGTATAAAGTTTACGCCCGACATCGACGAAAAACCCAGCATTTCGGGCGTAATAATGGTGAAAAACGTGGCTGTCGCGGCGAGCGTGTGCGTACTGAAGCGGCTCATTACGCCGTAAAGTACCGGTATAAACGAAATAAAAATAAGGGCATTAATGATTTTGGATGTGGCGGCGCCCAGCAGATATACGTAACTGTACGCCAGTTGAGCAAGGGGCATATAGGTTATCGTGGAAGCGGGGCTGCGCATATCCTGATAGTTGCCCGCATCGGTATATAAGCCGCAATTTTTAATCGTTCCATCGTATGCAACAGCTTTTCCTATCAAATTAAAACAGCGTACGCTGTCTCCATCAAATGTAGGGAAGTACATTGCTTTTGTTACGTTCATCACCGCAACCACCGCTATGGCAAGCAGCGCAAGCAGCCACAGCCAGCTGATTTTGGGGTAGGTAAACGTGCTCACGTAGCGCAGCCACTCCTTGAGCGCGGCTCGCCGAAAATACAGGGTTACGCCCAACCCTGCAATAATCAGCAGCGAGGCTGCAAGCACAGATGTTGCTGTCAACCGAATGCCTATCCAGTCCATGCAAACCATCAAAAAGGTTTGAATTCCTATCCCCACAAGAAATGCCAATCCCAGCACTTCCGCTATTTTCAAGCGTTGGGAAATACTTAACGTTACACAAAGCCCAAGTAGCGCTGTAACAGATAATCCAAAATAAATCATTTTTCGGCTATGCTTTTTGGTAATACAGTAAAGTAACTCCGCTCCGTTACCGGATAATCCAAGTCCTCGTAGCCATGACCGGCAACAATAGCTACGTGGGTTACATCCTTATAGCGAGGGTTGGTTTCCTGCTCGTCCTTATACACTACTCTGCGCGGGTATACAAAATGGGTTACCCAGAACCTGCTATTGACATTTCCCGACAGCTGATAGTCGCCGCCTTTTTCCGTATTGTATTCCTTCAAGGGAAAAAGGATAACGGCATCTTCCGGCGTATTTTGCTTAACGTAGCTCAAAAATACGTAGTCGAAGCCCAGCTTCATTTGGTTGCGTTCGTCCAGCGTAGCGTTGCGATGCTTCTGTATAAAGTCCCAGTTTCCTTTAAGTAAGCTGTTCCATACCCATTGGTAGCCAGGGTCTTTGGTAATCAGTCCAAAGAAAAGTCCTCCGCCAACAACCGCCAGCGCTATGCTTTTTATACCAAAAACTCCTTCCAGCCACCGCCCCACCGGCGTTCCCTTCTCTTTTTGGGGTGGGGGCAATGGGCGCTTCCCTTTACTAAGTTGCGGGCACTTTTTTTTATTAACAGGTTTAGCCATAAATATTTATTAATTTAGAAATAGCATAAGCTCCATATTTTGGGGGCTGTGCAAAATGGAAAGAGGTGTTCAATGGTTGGGCAATCGCCGTGCCCCGCCATTGTGCGCGAAGCTGCCAACCCTGTGAGAGTAAAAAAATGAGCAACCAAATACGATTTGGTTGCTCATCAAAATAAAAAGGCGGTAAAGTATTGCAAAAATGAAAAAAATTACATGTTACACATAAAAGCCGCACTACGTAACTCGCTGAAGCCTGTGTGTGTGTGTGTGTGTGTGTGTGTGTGTGTGTGTGTGTGTGTGTGTGAGTGTGTGTGTGAATGGACGACGAATGGGCTGGTGGCATGTGGAATGCTGGGCAATTGATAATTGTACGGGACAGATGGGTATGCTGGAAGGTAGAAAGAAACAAGAACTGTCCGATGGCTGTTGGAACAGAGAGATGGGAGGATAGATGAAACGATAAGTGCTTGGTAGAACAGATAATAACAACTCCGTGGCTTTAATCCGCGAGCGAACTACACCGACCGAGCGACCGCAGCTTGTCGGCGAATTTAGTGCCAACTTTTGCGGATAGAGGGGTGACACGTGGTCTGGGCGGCGAATCCCTACGGGGGTACAACAGATAGGTGAGCGAAAAGGAGAGCCGTGGAAGGGATATAGACAGAAGGGCGAGTGGGCGAACGAAGTGTTGGAAAGTAGAATGGATGAAAGGGCGGGAAAAGGAATTGTTTTGTGGTTGCTTAGAGAGATGAGTTCGCGGACGGACGGACGGATAGAGGTGCAAGAATGGGTCGGTAGACAAAAGGTACAGTGGGCGGGCAGAAGAGTGGGCGTAGGGTGCGCTGGATGGATGAATTGATATGGAGGGGCACAGAGAGAGAGAGAGAGAGAGAGAGAGAGAGAGAGTGTGTGTGTGTGTGTGTGTGTGTGTGTGTTTTTTAGACAACAAGATAGAAGGACATAAAGCTACATTTGTAACATAAATGTGTCCCTATGAAGACATATGGTGGTGAGAATGTGTAGATCCAATTTTTCTTGACTTCGGCAGTAGTTGGAGGTGAGTGGTCATCTTCACGCTCCTCTCGCTTTACCCCCGGGGAAAGAGACCCGGTACTCATTGGAAAGAAAGCTGGGCGGACCCCAGAGCAGGTCTGGACGATATGGAAAAGTAAACATTCTTGACACTACCGGTGATAGAACTCCGACCCTTAGGTAGTGCAGGCTGTGGCCAGTCGCTATACAGACTACGCTACCGTGGCTCTTCGTAAGGATACATTTGCATAAGAAAAATAACGGACAAACAGTTGGATGAATGGGTGAATCGCTGAATGGCACGACGGTAAAATTGAAAAAGGAGACGGTGATGGGTGTTTCTGTAAAAACTTTACACTTCAAGTAGACGACGTGATGCTGCCGGTTAATAATATATTCCACCTCCTTCCGATGTTAAGTAGAGGCCTGAGTTGCCTTTCATCTAAGGCCTCATTAGTGCTTGTACCTTATAATTTGGTTCTTCATAACTGTACATTACAAAAGACGTTCACTGCTTGGATTAATATCTACGAATACTCCTCTCCACACCTCTTGAGCTCACTATTCATTACCTACATATCTAATTTAGATCTACACAACTGCACTCGTTATTAATAGTCCGCGATTCGTGCATACTCACGGCAGAAAATAAAATACAATTCTGTTGTGTGAATGGGGAACTCAAGCCTCACACTTAAGCCGCCCTTGTAAATAACAGCGTGCAGGGTATTACATAGTAAGAAGATTTGTACTTCGAATTTCACAAGAAACACAGAACGACAATCATCAGAGCAATCGGAATCTACTGTCTGCTGCAAACGATGAACAAACTTTCCGTGCAAGCAACAAGATACTTCAAAGTGCGCATCCAATCTACAAAGATTAACAGACTTCAAAGGGTGCCAGCCAGTTCACAAGAATTTCATGGCTAGGAAATTACTTTTGACGCGTTACGAAACTCTACAAAGCATTCGTTTATTTGAGGTTAGATTTTGATGGAGAGACGGAAGAGTGATTAAATGTTTTCAAATGACGATAGAGGACGTGCTTACAAAATGTGACATAGCTGAGGACATTGCGATTATCGCAAACAAGTTGCTTCTGTCTCTTTAATAATCGATAAAAGCATTATGATAATCGAAAAGTAGTTTCGTCTACTGGTGCATACACGCATTGTGATAAAAAATAAGTTGTTTCCACTGGTATGTTAACATGTACACGTTCTCCATCAATAGAAAACGAATTTCCTTCTACTGATGGGCTGTTACACGCATTACAATAGAAAACAAGTTTTCAATAGTGTGAATATAGTGTGAAAATCGATACACGCATTACGATTATCAAGAACCAGGCGTTACAAAAAACTAAAAAAACTGAACTCCATGGTCTGAGTTCGCGAGCGAACTATACCGACCGAGCGACCGCCGCTTGTCGGCGAAGTGATTGCCAACTTTTGCGGATAGAGGGTGCCACGTGGTCAGAGTG
>JAISGH010000132.1 GCA_031263185.1 Prevotellaceae bacterium
CTAAGCTCTTTTTGCGACATGCTGTTTCGCCTTTCTCGTTCGGAGGTATAAATACGACCCGAAAATCAGGAGAAGGGAAGCTACATGTATGTACCGCTTTGCCTGCGAGCTGACGGTAATATCTGCAAAACCCTGACTTTGCTGATGTCCGCCTCTGCCTGCCGGCCTTGCTTCGGCCATATTGTCGTTGCCGGTGTTGCTGTTGCTGTTGTTGTTGCCGGCGCTGCTGTCGGCTACCGGGTGTGCAGCATTTCTGTTGCCGCGTCCGCCTCTTTCGCCTCTTTCTGCGCCTCCCTGCAATTCCGAATTTCCGCGGTTTCTGCGGGCCGACGGTTCTACGGTTTCTGCGGTTGTGGTGGTTTCTGTGGCTGTGATGACCTCTGCGGTTGTTGCGGCTACTTCAACTGCCGGCCTTGCCGCCCCTCTTCCGCCTCTGGGATTCAGCACGGAGCCTACCTGTATGCCCATGGCGTGCATAAACAGCATGGCGTACAAAACGTAAGACCACCGCTGCAGCTTCTTCCATTTGACGACTCCCATGCGCTTATGGACAGAATCGAAAGAGGTAACCCACAGCGGAAGGAACAGCGCCAGCATCAGGATGCCCAGCACAAAGCTAAAATTCGATATTCCCGCGCCCAGCGGACTTGCCACGTTCCCGCTTGCCTCGCTGCTGACAAAATAGCTAAAGGCGCGCGGAAAGCTGCCCGTTACCCGAATCAGGGAGTGGGTCAATATCGGAAAGCCCGACAGGATGGACAATTCCTTGCGTATGCTGAGTAGCTTTTTTACAACGGGATTTTTGGGGTTCAAAGCGCCCATATACATGACGATAATCAGCAGGGGAAAACCCAGCGTTCCTGCGTGGATATAATCCCTTATGACGCCGCCCAGCAGCGGGATGCGGCTGAAGCTGAACATCTCAACTCCCAGCAGCCTGCCGATAAAAGGAATTGCGACCATAGCAAAAGGAATTGCAAATACGGTGTAGTAAACCGCCGCATGCCGCTTGATTGATTTCGCCAGCAGCGCCGCCAGCAGCGTCAGTACACCCAGCGCCATGAGCAATGGCGCAAGGGTGTAGAGGAATTGAATGAAATCTATTAACAGCTTAACCATGATATTTATGCTTGTGATTTATGCTTGTGATTTTATACTTTTCATTGTACCGGAATTAATTTGCCCAGGGCAGCAATGCCCGTGCACGTAACCGCCATGCCTTTTGTACCTGCTGCCGTTGCGGGGTCGATGGTGTAAATTGCGGGCTGCTCGCCGTCGGCTGTTACAACGGCTATATGAATTTTACCGTTATCGGCAGCGGTTTTCTTGCTGAGGCTGCCAATATTCGCCACATCCGGCAATCCGGTTACCCAGCGGAACGTTTTGTTGGCAGCATCGAAAATGGCCAGCTTCACGGCTGCCGGAGCGCTTGAGGTTGCTTTGGGTGCGCCGGGTTCGGTGTACATTTGCAGCAGGAAATAGTCGCCCGCGATGTAAAAAGGCCTGCACAGCTTATGTCCCCCGGATGCCGCTTCAATATCGAAAAAGAAGTCGGGGTCGAAAGCTTCCGTTCCCGACTTGATGCGCAGCACGCCCGACGGCTTGGTTGTTGTACTCTCGTAAGCACACGAGAAGACGTAGAGGTTTTGCCGGTCGTCCACCGCGAGGTTGGTGTAGAACTGCGAGCGGAAGCGGGTTGTCGCATAGCTGAGCCTGCCGTCGCGGATGATGCGGGGATTTTCAAAATTTGTATTGTCGAACACGGCAATCCAAACGCTGTCGGGGTAGGCGGTTGTGGTACGCGCTGTGTCTGCTGCGCCTTTTGCCGCGCCGTAAGCGCTTACGCCTATCGGGCATCCGGCGGTGTAGAGCTTCCCGTTAGCTTCGGATATTCCGGAGAATGTTGCGTATTCACCGTTGCCCAGGATGTTTTCGGTTATGATGGTTTTTGTGGCAAGCGTTTGCGTTTCGGCATCGATGTAGGTGAAGGTTACGCCCTGCGCCGCATTGCCGGCAGCGTCTTTCGTATCGGTGGCAACGGCGGCGGCGGTTACGACATATTTGCCGTAGGAGCCGTGAGTTGTAAACCGGCTTCGGACTTCGTTTTCGATGCCCCGTTTCTCAATTTGCCCGTCGGCATTCAGCACGTACGACGAAGTCAGCCCTGCATTTCCCTGATTATAGACTAAGCAGTAAAGGTACTTGTTGCTGTTAAATTCCCACTCCGTACCGTTGTCGGTTTCCAGACCGGAATTGACGATAGTCATTTCGCCCGATGTCAGGTCGTCGGCCTGAAGCAGGTAGGAGGCTTCACCGCTGGTGGCCACTACTACAAACGAGCCTTTTGGCTCCTCTACGACAGAATTGTTGTCGTCATTTTTGTCACACGATGCGGCAAACAGGGTGGCTGCCGCTAAAGAACTTAAAGCTAAATTTTTTCTCAATTTTTTTCTCAATTTTCTTCTCATTTTTTTTTGTAATTTGGATTGTTAAACATTTTATTTGCTGCGAATGAAAAAATATCTGATTTTGATATAGAAAGCCCTTCCGGGTTTTTGCAGGCTAAAGTTATCGTACAGCTTGGCATCGGTCAGGTTCCGACATTCGAGGGCTACGTTGTAGCGCCCGTCGGCGATAAGGTAAGTCGCGCTCAGGTCGTGCGAAAGCTGCGAGGGCACCGCTTTTTTTGTGTTGGCTCTGCCATGATTTTCGAAGTAGAGCGAAAATTCGCGCACGTAGCTTGCCGTGTAGCCGATATTCAGGTGATTCTTTTCCCAAAGAAAATTTTGCAGGCTCAGCTCTACGTCGCCGTTGGCAAAAAAGTAGGGGATATTCGGTATGCGGACTTTGTAGGTAGTGCTTGCCGCCGAGCTCATTGTCAGCTTTTCGTTGTCGCGAATATTTTGATACGTAACGTTTACGCCGGTTGAAACAAGATTTGCGTACGAGTATCGCAGCTCGCCGTTGACGCCTGTATTGCGGACATACCCGTGGTTGATGTGCGTGGCGAAATATTTGTTTGAAACCGCTTCGGTAACGCGGCGGATGTAGTCTTTCGTGTTGCGGAGGATAAATCCTGCGTCGGCGTAAATAAAATGCTTGCGGCTAATGGCTTTGCTGAGCGACAGGTTAAGGTTGTAGTTGTCGCTGTTTTCCGCTGTCAGGCCTGCCGAGCCGTGCTCAAGGTCTTCGTCGCCGAACAGCTCGCTGTCGGTTGGCAAACGGTAGGCTTTTTCGTACGACAGCTTTACCTGAATATCTTCCAGCAAAAAGACGGTTCCGGCAATGCCGTAGCCCGTAGCCGTGAACGATTCGTCGGCAAGCAAATATCCGCGCCCGTCGTCGGTTGCCTTTGGCCCCTTGCTGCGCTGAAGGTAGCGCTTTCCGAAAACCGAAACGTTCCACTTGTTGTCGTAGCTGTACTTGTACGAAACGCCGGCAACGTTCTTCTGCGACACTTTGGGCATGGTATCGGTGGCGGCGAGCGAGGCGTCGGAAGCGGTGGCGCGGGTGTTGCGGTCAAAAGAGGTCAACACATTGTTCAGCATCAGCGATTGGCGGGCGCTGATGCGGTAAACGGCGTTGGCCGTTGTATTCCAGTTTTGGTTGGCGTATTCCGAATCCTGATAGTTCTGCTCGCCAAGCTTGCCGCCGTTGTACCGCGATTCGCCGCGCCAGCTGTACTCGTATCTTGCCGTGTCAACGTTGCGCGACGTGTTTTTGTTGAGGTTTGCCGTCAGCGTCAGGTCAAGACCTTTTGTGAAAAGATTGCGCTTCGCGTACTGCACCGAAGGCATCAGCGTTCGGCTTCGGCTGTGCTTTTGCCCGTAAACGACATCCTGGCGAACTCCATTTTGCAGCTCTTTGTAGCTTTGCCCCAGGTTGACGCTGAAAATCAGCCTGTCGGCAAATTTTTTATTGACAAGTCCGGCTTTCAGTATGACCGTTTCGTTATGGTAAGTATCGTGGAAGCGTTTTATTCGTTCTATTTTGTTTACGTCAATTTGCCCGTTGTCGAGGTCTTTGACCGCGTTGTCGATGTGGAAAGTATTATCGGAATAATTCTGGTAGGCTGTTAGCTCGAACATCAAGCCGTTTTTTGCGGTATGCCCTGCGCTGACCGAAGTACGATGCGTGTTGAACGAGCCGTAAGAGTAGGAGGCATCTACAAAAGTCCGCTGCTTCTGATTGGTAACGATGTTGACCGCTCCGCCGATTGCGTCCGAGCCGAAGCCAATCGGCACAACGCCCTTGTATATCTCTATCCGTTCGGCAAGGTTAACAGGAATATTGTTGATTTGAAACGAAGCGCCAAAGCCTTCCATCGGAACGCCGTCCATAAAGAACTTGACGTGCCTGCCGGTGAATCCGTTGAGCGAAAACTGCACGTTGGAGCCTAACCCGCCCGACTCCCGAATTTTCACGCCCGACACTTTTTCCATAGCGTGTGCCAAGTCGAGCGTAGTGTTTTGCAGCGCTTTGGCGTCAATCGCCACCACATTGTATGCCGATTCTTTCACGCGCTGCACCGGCGATTTGGCTTCGACCACTACTTCGCCCAGATTGTGCCGACCATCTTCCAGCTGTATTTTCAGGTCAATCCGCTCATGGGGTTTCGGCTCTACTTGCTTTTCGTACAGAGCATGGCCAAGCAGCTGTACGCAGAGGGTTTGTGTACCCGGAAGAACATGAAGAAAAAACTTTCCTTCGGCATCGGATTGCGTACCCGATTGCGTGTTTTTAATGTAGATGGCGGCGTATTCAACCGGCTCGCCTTTCTCATTTTTTACGGTACCGCGAATAACGGCACTTTTACCCCCCCCCATTGTAAATGCCTGTAAACCAAGCAGTAATGAAATAACGGAAATTAATATCTTTTTCAACATTTAGCTAAAGCATTCTTTCGTCCGATTTATAAAGTAATTCCAAAAATGTAACCTTACCTGTACCTTTGCCTTACGGCGTAATTTTTTCGGGTGCAAAGTTCTTCATAAAAAAAGAATGTCGCAATCATCATTTATAGGTATTTTTTGCATGTTTTTGCAGAAAGCAATCATCATTTGTTGGTATTTTTGAGGGAAAAAGGAAGGAAGGAAAAAAGGAAAAAAGCGCCTTGTATGCGGATATAGCGTCGCATCACTCATCAAGTGTCGGATAAAGCTGGACGCTAAACTGCGGATTCAGCGCTCGCTTCTAACCTGATTTTATATCAAAACAACCTCATTAACAATAGATTATAAATCTATCCATAACTTCATTGCCTCATTTTAAGATAGTTGCGTTTTATAGCCTATTTTAAATCTTTTTTTAGCAGTGCGGCTAAGCATTTGGTAGAAAATACATACCTTTGCCTCCCTAACTTTATTCTTTAGAGTTTATATTCAATAGTTGGGTAGCGTACCAAAAATGATTTTGCTGCAACAGTGAGGGACGGCGCAAGCGCACACCTAACGTTGCAACAAAGTCTTACAAATTTTATAATATTTATCGAAATAGCTTTCGAAATAGCTTTCGAAATAGCTTTCGAAATAGCTTTATCAGCTGGTTTGAAACGCCATCAACGATTGAATATAAACTCTAATGTATAGAACAGGTAGTAAACAAAAAAATTATGGCAACAATATTAGATAAGCAAACGAGCGACAAAATCAGCTTTATTACTTTTATTGTTACGGAGTTTGCTTTGGCGTACAAAATGGGTATGCCCGAAGCATACCGTTATTTAAAGCAGCACAAAGGCTTGGATTACCTTTTTGAACACTGGTGGGCATTGCATACCGACAATAAATACTATGCGCTGAATGATTTGTATCAGGTGTGCTACGAAAATGGAGGGTTGCGATGAAAGTTTACCACGGCAGCTATTTGAAAATAGGCAAAATTGACTTGAGCAAGTGTGAACTGCATAAGGATTTCGGGCGAGGTTTTTACGTCACCAAGCTTCTTAAGCAAGCTGAAGTTTGGGCAAGCCGTAAGGGCGTGAACAAGCATACAAAGGGGGTTATCACCGAGTTTACATTTTTTGAGAGCGCTTTTTCCGACAAGAACTTCAAAACGCTACGGTTCGATACATACAACAATGATTGGCTTGATTTCGTTGCTCTCAATCGCAATTTCAATACGCCGCATCCCGCTCACGATTACGATATAGTAGAAGGTCCGGTTGCCGACGATAAGATAACCACCCGTATTGATGCCTATATTCGGGGGGAAGTGTCGCGTGAAGAATTTTTACAGGAGCTGTCATTTGAAAAGCCGTCACATCAAATTTGTTTTTGTACAGTAAAATCATTGCTCATGCTTGAGCATACCGATTTTAAGGGGATTACGGCAATAGAAAGAATTAGCGAAGTTGTAGTTGAAAGCCTTGTGGCAAATGGTGACTTTTCGGAAAAACAAGCCACCGATTTTTTTTATAATTCACAGACCTACCTGTTACTTTCGGATGTCAATAGCAGCTATTTTAAGAAATCTTGGCAAGAAATCTACGAAATGCTTAAAAAAGAGCTATGAACAATTTTTTCATGCGGGAAATCTTACAGAAGGAGACCTGCCTGTGCGCCAAATGCGCCTTGTACAAGCATGGGTGGAAATTCACAGGGATAATTTGATGGCCGATTGGGAATTATGTCGTAATGGCGAGGAGCC
>JAISGH010000148.1 GCA_031263185.1 Prevotellaceae bacterium
GGTACGCATACCTGCATTTGCGTGCTGGACACGTCTATGCCCGCCGCATCGGGGTTAACGACTTGCAGCCGAAGACCCTTGCCTGTTTTAATTTTTTTTGCTTTCTTTGCCATGGTAAATAACTTTACGGTGAATAAAAATATCACGCCCCGCTGTCCTTTGGTATTTGTACGCTTTCATAAGGTCTCTTTGGAACCAATTAGGGCACTACCGACATTGGGAACCGGACTCATTTGTAGGCTCTCCGCCTAGAGTTAAACTGGTCTTGCTGCGTGATGACCCGTAAAGTTATTTCTTTTTTTGGCATTTACCAAAGGTTAATGGGAGACTCATTACCTCATTTGAAGGAGTTTTTAGGACTTCCCCTAACCTGTAATTAAGCAATGACGAATAAACAAGATATAACAGTTAACAGTGTCATCCCGTAGAGACCTCACCCCCGGCCCCACTCCGAAGGAGAGGGGAGGCTGGCGCCGAATATCGTGTCCCTCTCCCCTCTCCTTCGGAGAGGGGCCGGGGGTGAGGTCTCTACAGCTTTTAATCCGTTATATGTTATTTATTTTTCATCCCTAAATTGACTTAATCTCTATTTCAAATTGTCGCGCCGTGGCGTTACGCCGCAGGTGGCGGGAGGTTAACTTCGTTGAGTTACTTGTCGCACACAGGCGCGTAGCGTCTGTGTGCGACAATTTGAAATGCACCCCTCTACAGCTTCCATAGCTTTCAATTTCCGATTTTCATTCGTACATTTGCAGGCATGAAGCAAAAAAAACTCCCCCTTTTGGAGCAGGTAACTATTACCGGCATAGCCGCCGAGGGCAAGGCTATGGCTCGCGTTGACGGCATGGTGCTGTTCGTGCCGTTTGCCGTGCCCGGCGACGTTGTAGATGTGCAGGTAAGCAAGCGGCGCAGCAGCTTTATGGAGGGCTACGTTACGCGGCTCGTTTCGCCGTCGCCGCAGCGCGTAACTCCCTTCTGCGAGCACTACGGCGTCTGCGGCGGCTGCAAGTGGCAGCCCCTGCCCTACGCCGAGCAGCTGAAGTGCAAGCAGCAGCAGGTAGAGGAACAAATGTCGCGAATAGGAAATTTTCGCGATGTAAAGGTAGCCGACATTGCCGGCGCCGAGAAAACAACTTTTTACCGGAACAAGCTGGAGTTCACCTTTTCACACAAGCGGTGGGTTACCAGAGAGGAGCTTGAGGCTGGCGCTCCCATTACCGACCCGGAGGCGCTGGGGTTCCACATCCCCCTAAAGTTCGACAAGGTGCTCGACGTAAAAAAATGCCACCTGCAAGCCGACCCGTCAAACGCTATCCGCCTTTTCGTAAAAAAAACCGCGATGGAGCAAGGATTGGAGTTTTTTGACCTGCGGGCGCAAACGGGGCTGCTGCGCAACCTCACGGTACGCACGTCGAGCACGGGCGAAGTGATGGTTATCGTTGTTTTTTACAAAAACAGCCAAGAGCAAATTTCCATGCTCATGCAGCGCCTGCAACGCGCATTTCCCCAAATAACTTCGCTGCTGTACGTGGTCAACGACAAGCGCAACGATACCATTGGCGACAGGGAAGTGGTATGCTTTGCCGGTCGCGACTATATTTTTGAAGAAATGGAAGGGCTACGGTTCAAAATCGGTGCAAAGTCGTTTTACCAAACCAACTCCGAGCAAGCACACAAGCTGTACTGCACAGCGCGCAGCTTTGCGCGGCTAAGCGGCAGCGAGGTTGTTTACGACCTCTACACCGGTACGGGCACAATTGCCAACTTTGTGGCCCGAAACGCAAAGAGGGTAGTGGGCGTGGAGTACGTGAAGGAAGCCATTGACGACGCCCGCGCAAACGCGCTGCTCAACAACATTGGCAACGCCGTGTTTTACGCCGGCGACATGAAAGACGTGCTCAACGCCGACTTTTTTGCGCAAAACGGGCGCCCCGACGTAGTAATTCTCGACCCGCCGCGCGCCGGCGTTCACCCCGATGTGGCGAAGGCAATACTGCAAGCGCAGCCGCAGCGCATCGTCTACGTGAGCTGCAACCCCGCCACGCAAGCGCGCGACATGGCGCTACTGTCGGCGCGGTACGCCATCACCAACATCCAACCTGTAGATATGTTCCCGCATACGCACCACGTGGAAAACGTGGCTGCAATGGAGCTGAAGGCGGAGGGTTGAGAAAAAAGAGCCGAATACGGAAAGCAAATTATTAAAAATCTTGCAGCTGCACTTGCTGAAAAATAATTGAAAATAAAAAAGATATGAATAAAATATCGAAACAAAATTCATATATTGCCGATATAAAGCACATATTGGCTTTGGCGAGGCAGCGGGCGTATTCCGCCATAAATTCTGCTATGGTTGAGGCGTACTGGCTTATCGGCAGGCGCATTGTAGAAGAGGAACAGCAGGGAAAAGAACGCGCCGAGTACGGTGGGTATGTGGTTAAAACCGTATCGCAGGAACTTACCGCCGAGTTCGGCAAAGGCTTTTCCGAACGCAGCGTTTTTCAGTTTCGGCAATTTTATCAAATGTTTCCCGAAAATGAAATATGGCAAGAACCTCTCGCCGAATTGGAAAGCGCTGACGAGATTCGGCGAACACCGTTCGCCGAATTAGAAAGTGCTGACGAGATTGTGCGAGAACCTCTCGCACAATTGCAAAAATCTGAAAATAAACAAGTTGAAATTGTGCGAACACCGTTCGCACAATTCAAAAACATTGAATTTTCGTCCTATTTATCACGCTTAAACTGGACACAAATACAGCGAATTATGCGCGTTTCAAATCCTGATGCGCGAGCATATTACATTAAGGAAACCGCCGAAAATATGTGGAGTTCTACCACTCTTGACAGAAATATATCTACGCTCTACTATCAGCGCCTTTTGTCCTCGCAAAACAAAGAACCTGTAATTGCAGAAATGCAGGAAAAAACAAAGGGATTTCAGCAGAATAAGTTGGATTTTATAAAAAATCCGGCTGTGTTGGAATTTCTCGGATTGCCTAATAATAAAAGCTATACGGAAACAGAACTTGAGCAGGCAATCATTGACGATATGCAGCGGTTTCTGCTTGAGCTCGGCAAGGGTTTTGCGTTTATCGAACGCCAGCAGCTTGTGCGCACGGAAACGCAGGATTTTTATATTGACCTCGTGTTTTACAATTATATTTTACGGTGCTTTGTGATTTTGGAACTCAAAGCGTACAAAATCATGCATCAGGACATTGGACAGCTTGATATGTACGTCAGAATGTACGACGATTTGAAACGCCGCGAGGGCGATAATCCGACAATCGGAATTTTGCTTTGCACCGAAACGGACAAAACGATGGCGCAATATTCCGTTTTGAATGATAATCAACAACTTTTTGCAACAAAATATATGGAATATCTGCCGACAGAGGAGGAATTGCGCCAAGAAATTGAGCGGCAAAAAGAAATTTTTCAGCTGCAACAAAAAGGCAAATGATTTATGGATAAACGCTAACAGGGCTTCTACACCCCACCCGTAGGGCATTCATAGTTCAATGTCGTCTTTACATCCCAGCGGGATGTTCGGAAGAAAAATGAGATAATGAGGTCGGGAAAATTCTATTTAACTATTTGCTAATGAGGTTATTTTGTTAAACAAAAAAGGCCTGCATTGACGCAAGCCTTTTTCGTTTTACAAAAATGTATTATGTGTATCGGCAAAAATTACTTTACCGTTGCCATGTGAGCAATGAGGTCGAGCACCTTGTTGGAGTATCCCCACTCGTTGTCGTACCAAGCCACCAGCTTCACAAAGTTGGGGTTGAGGGAAATACCGGCCTTGGCATCGAACACCGAGGTGCGCTTTTCGTGAATAAAATCGGAGGAAACCACATCGTCTTCGGTGTAGCCAAGTATTCCCTTGAGTTCGCCGTCGGCTGCTTTCTTCACCGCAGCTTTGATTTCGTCGTAGGAAGCGGCTTTTTCCAAGCGGCAGGTGAGGTCAACCACCGAAACGTCGAGCGTTGGTACGCGGATAGACATACCCGTGAGCTTACCGTTGAGGGCAGGAATAACCTTGCCTACGGCCTTTGCAGCGCCCGTGCTCGAAGGTATAAGGTTGCCGGCGGCAGCGCGGCCTCCGCGCCAGTCTTTTGCCGAAGGACCGTCAACTGTCTTCTGCGTAGCAGTGGTAGCGTGTACGGTGGTCATCAAGCCTTCTACCAGGCCAAAGCTATCGTTAATAACCTTTGCCAGCGGCGCCAGGCAGTTGGTGGTACAGGAAGCGTTTGAAATAATGGCTTCTCCTTTGTACGCATTGCTGTTTACTCCGCAAACGAACATTGGGGTATCGTCTTTGGAAGGAGCCGACAGAACCACCCGCTTTGCTCCGGCGTCAATGTGCTTTTGGGCAAGCTCTTTGGAAAGGAACAAGCCGGTGGATTCTACCACGTACTCTGCTCCTACTTCGCCCCACTTCAGGTTGGCGGGGTCTTTTTCTGCGGTTACGCGAATGGCGTGGCCATTAACAACCAGCTTGCCATCCTTTGCCTCGACAGTGCCTTTGAACTGTCCATGCACTGTGTCGTAGCGCAGCATGTACACCATGTAGTCAACGCTAATCAAGTCGTTGATGCCTACGACTTCAATATCGTCGCGCTCTTCGACGGCGGCGCGAAACACCAAACGACCAATACGGCCAAAGCCGTTGATACCTACTTTAATTTTTCCCATTTTGTTATTCGTTTTTTTATGGGTTCAGTTTACCCTTGTTAAAAATCACCACAAAGTTACGTATTTATTGGGAGATGAGAGGTAATAAAAAAGGTTAAGATTCATGATTTTATCAACAAAAATCCGATGCTTTGCTCGTTTTCCTTTCGTGCTCCAGCAGCCACTGCTTGCGCCACAAGCCGCTTGCGTAGCCTGTCAAGCTGCCGTCCTTTCCCACTACCCTGTGGCAGGGGACAACGATGCTCAGGCTGTTTCGCCCGTTGGCCATCCCCACCGCCCGCACCGCCTTTACGTTGCCCATGCGCCGCGCCTGATCCTCGTAGCAGATGGTTTCGCCGTAGGGTATTTTGCACAGCTCGCGCCACGCCCGCTGCTGAAACTCCGTGCCTGCCTGCTCCATAGGAAAATCAAACGTCCTGCGCCCTGCCTCAAAGTATTCCCTCAGCTGGGTTGCGCATTGCTCCAGCAGGGGTAGCGTATCTCCGGCTGGAAGTGGCTTTTCGTCCTCCACAAAGGATATGTCGGTAACCGCGCGTTCATCGGCGGTAATCCTTATTTTGCCAACAGGCGAGCTGCAGTAAGCAAACGATTTCATAAGCTCAAAAGTTTATGGGTTCAAAAAAAAACAAAGGTACAACTTTTTCCGTACACTTTGCACGGTAAAACAGAGCAGGGTGCATTTCAAATTGTCGCATCACGCCGTAGGCGTAATGTCGTGTCGTTCATCCACTCCCCCCCCCCAATCGCTTCGCTTCATTGGGGGTTATTCATATTCAACCCTGCGGGTTCAGCGTCCGGTCTTATCCGAGATATTTGATGAAGATGTAGCGCGATGCGACAATTTGAAATGCACCCAATTGTGTGGCGAGGGTAGGGTGGAGCGGCGGCATTGCGCTACTGAACTTCTACGTAGTCCAGCGCAATCCCGGCCTTGCCAGCGTTGCTCAGCCGCAGCTTGTAGGCGCCGGCGTTAATTTGCGTTCCGGTGCTTGTTCTCAGCGTTCTGAACTTTCCCTCGGGCGTGGGGCTAAAGCTGATGGTGTCGCTGTACAGCACGGCGCCGTTGGCATCCTCGATGGAAATAAGCATGGGGATGTCGTTGCTGTGCGCGTTTTTGTAGCGGATGTGCACGGCGTACCTGTCGGCCACCCCCACGGAGAAGGTAAACTCTACGGCGTTGCCCAGCGGACGGGTGAGGCGCGCCACCTCAGCATTGCCGATTTTTTCGCGCTGCGCACCATCTCCAAAAAGTTTTGCTGCTTCGGCCTCCATGCGCTTCACCGGGCGGAGGTCGGAGGCCGATTCGAGCGTAGTGGCGTGAATGGCGGCGACGACGTACATGGGAGCGCCGGGCGAGGTGTTGCCCCCCAGCGTTACCCTGTCGCCCTTGGCAAACCGGCGCGCGTACAGCGAGAATTTTTCGCCCTCGGCGTTTTCGGCGTAGCTTTGCGAAAAAGCGTATCCGTCCATCCAGGCAGGCTTGCTGCCGTACTTTTCGGCAATGCCTACAAGCACGTCGGCGTTGTCTGCAAGCGCGAAGGAGGCAACCACCGCCGCAGTATCGCTGTTGATTTTGGGTATGCGCAGCCACGTTGCCCCGTACAGGCTTGGCGGCAAAGCGCTGAAGCAAGTCCTGCTGCTGCTGCTGCTGCTGCTGCTGCTGCTGCTGCTGCTGCTGCTGTCGGCGTACTGCCTGTCGCCCGTATCCATCCACGCCTCCACCGACCAGCTGCTGGCGTTGCGCCGGCTGTGCACCTCAAGGTTGCCGATAAGCAGCGGTGAGCGCATGGCAGCCTTTACGCTGCGCTTTTTTGTGGCAATGGCAATGCCCGAAATCACCGCCTGCCCCGACGTAACTTTTGGAAACGAAATCTCCAGCACACCGTTTGCTACCCGCGCCTCTACTACCTCCTTGTGCGCACGGTTGTGGCCTGCCGCTTTCCAGATATCAAGATTTTTGATGACTGTTGCGCCGTTCACCGCGACGTCAAACATGCGCCATCCTTCGCAGCTCAGCCCGCCTGTCCGCCCGTACCAAGCCTCTACAAAGTACAGCTCTACCCGGTAGTCGCCGTTGGGCACAGGAAATTCGTAGCGTAGCTTGCTCTGCCCGTAGCGAAATGTTTGGAAAAGTTTTCCGTCCGGCGTACCGTATATCAAGTTGTGCGTCCGGCGCTGGCTTCCGTAGAACGGCGGCATGCCCGTGTAGTCGTCCGTCCATGAGCGCGACCCCCATGTATCGGCGTTCTCTTTGCGTACATCGGCTTGCCACAGGTTGCCGTTAACGTCGGTGTAGTCCGGCCCTCCGCAGCTGACGCGGTACAGGTAGGCGTAGCCCTCCTGCGGCAGCGTAATGTTTTCGGAGCCTGCTGCGGCAAGCATTGCGCCAACGCTGCTCGCCTCCGGCAGGTGATGCAGCAGCACGGCGTCGCCTGCCACGCGATTTTTGCTGCCGTTCAGCGTACCGTAAGCGTGCAGGAGGTTGCTCGCTACGGTAACATTGCTAAACGTAAAGTGCGTACCCTTTTGCCCGCTGCTACTTTGAACGCCCAGCAGCGATGTATCGCACCACAGCTCCACCTCGTCGCAGCTGGAGTACACCACAATGCTATCCTTTACCCCCGGCGTTGTCCACCTGTCAGGCCACGTGTGCATGGCGATGTAAACCACAGGCTCTTTGTCCTTGGGGGCGTAGGCTGAGCGATACATGTAAAATGCGTCGGTTGGCTCGCCCCAAGCGGTGAACAGCCCCTTGTAGTTCACCGGCCCAACGCGGTCGAGCTCGCGCAAGCCCTCGCCGTTTTGCGTTCGTCCGGGGTTTTCGTGCGAGCTGAACAGCCAGTGAAATTGCCCGCAGCTATTCTCCTTTGCCTGCTCGGCAAGGCGTATTTTCATTTCCATGAGCTGCGTCATCCGGTCTTCGCTCAGCGGGCCTTTTGGGTCAAAAGCCCCTTCGGTATGCAGGTCAATGCTTCGCCATGCGCCGTACTCGCCGTTGAGCAGCTGCCGCTCCAGGTCCTTATCGTAGGCGTACGGGTCGCCGCCGTAGGTGCCGCTCCAGTTCTGAACCACGTTCCAGTCCGTTCCCGTGCCGCCGTTGCAGGTGGTAATTTTTCGCTGAGTGGACGCGGTAGGGTCAAGCTCCCGTATGATAGCCGAGCACTCCTCCGCAAAGTCGGTTGGCAGCGTACTTTCGTTTTGCAATCCCCACAGCGCCAGCGAAGGGCTGTTGCGGCGCTCCCTTACCCACTCGCGGAGCAGGGATTTGAAGCTGCTGCGAAACTCCGGCGTGTCAAACCAGATGTGGGCGGAAAATTGTGTCCACCACAGCATACCCAGCCTGTCCCATTGGTAGGAGTAGCGCAGGTTGTGCGGCTGGTGAGCGTCGCGAAATGCGTTGAAGCCCGCCGCGCGTATTTGCGCTACGCGAGCGTTTATTTGCGCCTCGGAGAAAGCGTGGCTGCTGCCCATGTTGTGCTCGTACTCGCACGTTCCGTTGATAAAAAACGGTTTGCCGTTTACCAAAAACCGCTTGTCGTCATCGCTTCGCCCCACAGGCCAGCTGATTTTGCGGATGCCGTAGCTGGTGGTTTGGCAGTCTGTCACCCGGCCGTTTTCGCTCACCTCGGTAGCTACCGTGTACAGGTGCGGCGCCTCGGGCGACCACAGCTGCGGGTTGCTCACGCGCCGTATTTCCTGACTTACCGCAACCGTTGCGCCCGCCGCAACGCTCACCGTTGTATCGGTTGACGCCACGCGCTTGCCACCGGGGTTCAGCAGCTGCGTTGCGAGGGTCATTTGGCGGGGCTTGCTGCTGTAGTTCTTCACCTCGGTGCTGATGTGCAGCGCTGCCTCTCGCTCCGATATGCGCTCATCATTCCACACGTGTACGCCAAACGGCTCAACGCGCAAATCGCCGGAAACGACCAGCGTTACCGGACGGAAAATACCTGTTGGCTGCGAGCCTTCCGAAAATCCCCACTCGCTTGAGCACCCTCCGCAAACCCACGGCAAATTCCGAATTTCGGCGGGGTGGTCGGCGCGCACGGCGAGCAAATTTGCTGCGCCGTACCTTAGCGCCTCGGTTACGTCCACCGTAAACGTTGTACGGCCGCCTGCGTGGCTGCCCACCTGCCTGCCGTTGACCCAAACGGTGGCGTATGCGCCTACACCCTCAAAAAACAGAAAGTAGCGCTTTCCCTCCTTGCGCCTGTCCACCGCAAATTCTTTTCGGTACCATGCGTAGCCGTGCAAGTTGCCGTGCCTCATCCGGCGATACCCTTGATAATCCTCCCAATTGTGCGGCACATCCGTTTTTTTCCAGCCTTGGCAGGCGTACTGCGCCTGCTCAAAGCCGCTGTGCGCTCCGATTGAATCGCCAAAGGCGGTAATCCACCCCTCGTTGAGCGAAATTTCTTCGCGGCGCCCCGCCTGTGGTTCGCCTTGCGCAGGTAAACACGTGAGCAACAAAAATGCTAGATAAAGAATTTTGAGCGTGATTTTCACCTTACAATGATTTTTTGCGTTACAACGTTACCTTTTTTATCGGCCAATATCCGCGCTACGTACAGACCTGTCGGCAATCCGGACAGCAAAATTTGCCTTGCCGATAGGGTGTATTTCAAATTGTCGCTTTTGCTCATTCCGCAGGAATGAATCGCTCGGTAGAAAAGGCAACGTTCCGGTGGTTGTTGGCATCCCGGAGGGATGCATCCCTCCGGGATGCCAAAGAGAGGTATCATTCGTGCTTTCTACCGAGCGAATAATCCCTACGGGATTATTTAGAGATGACAAATAAACAAGATATAACAGTTAAAAATGTCATCCCGTAGAGACCTCACCCCCGGCCCCTCTCCAAAGGAGAGGGGAGAGGGACACGATATTCGGCGTCAGCCTCCCCTCTCCTTTGGAG
>JAISGH010000224.1 GCA_031263185.1 Prevotellaceae bacterium
CGGCCCCTCTCCTTTGGAGAGGGGCCGGGGGTGAGGTCTCTACGGCTTTTATATCCGTTATATGTTATTTATTTCTCATCCCTTAAATAATCCCGCAGGGATTATTCGCTCGGTAGAAAACACGAATGGCGTTCCTCTTTGGCATGTCATACACCCCTTTTTGCCGCCGGGCTGCACGTATTTGCAAAAAATGATTACCTTTACGCGGTTCTTTTTAACAGCAGGCCCTCAGGCAAAGTGGAAGTACGGGTAACCATTCGGGGAACTCCCCGAAACATTCGGGGAACTCCCCGAAACATTCGGGGGACTCCCCGAAACATTCGGGGAACTCCCCAAAACATTCGGGGGACTCCCCGAAACATTCGGGGGACTCCCCGAAACATTCGGGGGACTCCCCGAAACATTCGGGGGACTCCCCGAAACATTCGGGGGACTCCCCAAAACATTTTCTACCGAGCGATTCATTCCTGCGGAATGAGCAAAAGCGACAATTTGAAATGCACCAATTCGGTAGTTAGGATACAGATAGATTGTGGGGCGGCTGGAAACCTCATTTTTACCTAATTTTTCTCAACAAAACAACCTCAGTAGCAAAGAGCGTAACGATGTGCATTAACCTCATTAACCTCATTAACCTCATTACCTTATTTTGTAGAGTTTTTAGGTAACGGGGGAAGCATAAAAATAGCCCGCGCACAAAAAATATATCAATACAACTTTGATGTTCAAAACAAGGCTGCCTGAGCACAGGCAGCCTTGTTTTTTCTCCTGTCCGGCGCCGTTTATTCCACCGGGTTCATCACATTCATGGCTTCTATCAACATGCAACCCGACACATGGCCTTGCAAGCCCACTGCACCCGATTGCGGAATTGGGGCAGCCCAATCAGGCCCGAACATGGAGGCATAGCTGCCGTCTTGGTTCGTGCCGCTCGTCCACAGCGTGGTGGCGTTGTGCACCATAAAGCTGTAGAGCTGCCGCCGTTTTGCCTTATCTACGCTGGTATCGTTAATCAGCTTCACGAAGTAGCGGATGAATATGCCTTTGAACAGCCCGCCGTCTTCATTTCCCTGCCCCTCGCTACGCAGGCAGCCGGTGGCGTTATCCGTCGGCATGCCGTCGGTGGTGGCTTTGCTGGTCATTTCTACCGCGTCGGTGAGGAAATGCTGCTCGCCGGTGAGCTTATACAGCTCATGGGCTGCGCCGAGCGCCGTACCTACTTCGTACGACAGGGAGAGATTGCTTCTCGTTTCCGTTCCGTTTGCCGCCACATCTACCCCGCCATGAAGTATTTTTGTTTGGCTGTCGTAGAGTACGCTTCTAATCCAGCTGTATATCCGCCGCGCGTCGGCAAGATAGTGCGCAGCCTTGCCGCTATCGCCCAAAGCCTTGTAGAAGCCGGAGAGACGGCCGGCTATAATAGCGGCCGGACAGTTGGTGCAGGCATTTTTCCCTGAAGTAACGCCGTCTGAGTGTTGCCATTTCAAGCCGCCGCCGCAGGGGATTTCCGTCCATTCCGTAATAATCCAGTCGTTGTAAATTTGCGCGGCGGTAGTCAGGTACACTGCCGGATGGTTGGGGTGGGTTTCGTACATGCGGAGCATGGTCAGCGTAATCCACGCCATATCGTCAATAAAGTTATTCCGATAGCTGGCGCTGGCAGCGCCGTACGCGGCCTGATTACCCTGCTTCACGCCGTCAAACCATTGGGCGTAGTAGGCCAAATATGCCTCACTCTGCGTACGGACATACGCGTCGATCACCACATCCATAGCGTGAGCCTGCGGCCAATACTGGAACCCGCCCGGATGCGATGCGGGAGGAACAAAATCCATATAAAAGTAATTATCGGCTCCGTTCCAGAAATTATCCATCAACGCGCCGGTGGCGCTATCGGCTACCTGCGACCAATACGCTTTATCGACGGGCGTATAGCTGCCGCCCTCGCCCGATGTGGAGGGTGTCCGTTCGTAGTATGTGCCGTCCACCTTTCCGCAACCGGCGGCAAGCAGCGCTGCGGTTAAAATCAATAGTCTATTTTTCATAATATGATTGTTTAAAATTAAAATTAATTACAGGTTATCATGTGGGTATATGGCTCATCCGCCTTTACCGAGAAAGTGATATTATAGGAATGGCTATCCCATGGTGCGCAGCTATCCGGAATTTTCCACATATTGTTATCCATATTATCTGACATCCATTCAGTGTTTCCGGTAGCATCAACCAAACCTTCTTTCATATAGTAAAAATCCGGACTTCCTGTAGGAGGGGAATTACGTACCTCGACGCCATACCACTCTCTTATCTCTACATTGTCGGTTACTTTAAATCTGTAACGTTCATCGCTCCACCAGCCGCTGGTAGATGTTGCACTTCCCGTCCATACCCCATTCGAAGTATAAGTTAATGTAACCCTTTGCCCTCCCCACGGGTGGAAAAATTCTACCTTAGTGATTTCTCTATAAGTTGCCACATCGGTGTTGAAGTCCAGCGCTATCCTGTATATTCCGGCAGCTGCCGAAATGGCGCCGCCTTCAACGATTGCTGTCCCGCCGGTTACCGAGAATTGCCGCGGCGTACCGGTAGCGCCGTCTACAAAGGAGTAATCGCCGGTGGCGAGCTGGGTATAAATTTCAAATACGCCGTCGGCTGTTTTTTTCATCGGCAGCGCATCGCCCAGCGTGGCTCCGGCTTCGGAAGCCGCTCCGGTAATGTACATGGCAGCGGGTATGCCCGGCAGACGGGTAACGGTGAGCTTGCGCGGCGGGGTAGCTGCCATTTCCGACTGCGCGAGTACGGTAGTACGTACGCTCCACCATATATTGCCGGCGCCTTCCGGCGGAATGTTGGCAGCGGCGGCAATATTCTCTATCGCGCTGTGCAGCGCGGTGGCCGTAGCCTCATAGCCGTCGCTATCTGCAAGTATTGAGCCTGCTTCATTTGCACTTTCGGCATCGCTGTAGAATACCACCGTATATTTTGGCATCGGGCTGGTACCGGATGACGGCTGCCACGAGAAGCTCAACGACGAGCCGGCTACTTTGCTCAAGGCTACCGAAGCGTTGGCAGCCGGTGCGTTGAGCTGCTCCACCGGGTACACGGTCAGGTCGCCAACGTTCACCACGTGGGTATAGTGGTCGCTGCCCGACGACATGTCGAGCGTTAAGTCTACAGCCTGATTGCTCAGCTCGGTCATATACCGGTAAGCGTAACGCGCCCGCTCGGCGTCGTTGTCGCTGTGGGGATTTTGGTACACGTAGAAATAGTCGCCCTCCAGTATTTGCGGCGGATTGCCCTGCCCATTCTCTGCATTGCATCCCCACGAGCGGTCGGTACCGCCCACGTTGGCCACGAATTTATACTGGTTATTGCTGCCTGTAAGATTTCCGAGCGTTACGTGCAGCGACCATTTACCGTCCCCCTCATAGCTCATCGGCGTAGAGGTAGAGGTATCGGCGTCCGGAACAAAATAGCGCACATCCGTAACCGGGGTTATGTACGCTTCTGCCGTGACAAAGTTAAGCGCAACGGCATACACGCCGGTTGCAGCTACCGTCAGCGGGGTAGCCGGAGCGCCGTCGGCTTCCACCAGGAAGCTGTCGGCTACCGTAAAGATACGGCCGTCGCCGGGCGTATTCCTGTTGGTAAAGTAAAATTCTCCGTTGGCCTGAAGTTCGGTGTATATTTCAAACACTCCCTTGCCGGTTTCTCTAAATTGGGGGGCTTCGGCTACATCGGTACCTCCTTCGGCGCCCGCGCCGGCTATGTACAGGCTAACCGGCAAATCGTCGAATGCCTGATAGGATTTCAGGGTGAGCTTCCGGCTTCCCGAAATGTCCTCTACCGTTCCTTTTGCGGAGGCTACTGCCCAGTACACATCGCCCAAAGCGTTGGGGGCAATACCCGCCAGGCCCGCCACCACATTAAGCGTTCTGTGCGGCACCGACATTTGCAGCTGCCTTTCGGCAGGCGCTATGCGGTAAATTTCCGTTGTGCGGTTGCCTGCATAAAAAACAATTTGGTAGTATGGCGCTCCTGCATCGTTGGCGGCTTCCCACTGAAAATCAAGGGTCGCTACAGCAGAGTTGAATAATTCCACCGTTGACCCGTCTTCCGGCCAAACAAGCGTAGCAGAGGCCACGTTGCCATTGCTGTACTCCATATCGTCCTTACAGCCCGTCAACGCAACGCTTGCCAGCGCTAACGCGGTAAGAGTTGATTTGAATTTTATGGTGAAATTTGTGATGAAATTTGTGGTGAAATTTGTGGTGAAAAATGGTTTCATATTTCTTATCCTTTTATATTATTTTAGTACAAACTTATGCGTAGGATATTCGGCGCCCATATCCACATAGATATCTACGGTTTTTTCGCATACCGACGCATGGTACTTGAACTTTGGCCCCCACTGGTCAAATGCCCCTACCTTATAAATCTTAAAGCGGAAATACTCGTTGGCGGGGTCAATGGAAGAAGGTTTGCCGTCTTCTCCGCTATTTACCGGCCCCCAACATTCTTCCACATTTCCGGCAAACTTGGCGCGGAAATGGTAGCGATCGTCTTTCGATCCCGGAGGGTCAACGTCCCAGTAGCCATTGGCGTCGAGGTAATGGTCTTTCAACATCCATACGCCACGCCCCGCGTACTCCATCGGTGTAGGCAGGTTTTCGGTGCAAAACCAATGGCTCACGCTCGTTATCTGCTCCACAACCGCCGCCTTCACATTAAAGTCGAGCGTAATCCGGTAGATGCCGGCAGCCGGCGCCGCTACCGGCGAGGCCGTTTCAATTGCCTGACCGCCTTGAATGGCGTAGGAATGTTCCGGGTTTTGCGGGTTGTCCACAATCAGGTATTCTCCGGCGGCGAAGCGGGTGTAAATTTCATACTCCCCGTCGCCGGTTGTCCTGAAAGGTACCGCCTCGGCAGGGTTTGCGCCGCCTTCGGTAGCGGCGCCCACGAGGTAGAGCGCCGGCGGGATGTAGGTAAATCCGAGCAGGCGCTTAACGTCTATCTGGTAGCGCTGCGCCGAAACCGCCTCGCTTGCGCCCCGCGATGCGCTCAACGTCCAGTAGAGCGCACCCGCGCGGTTGGGTTCAATGCCGGCCTCGCCGGCAATCCTGTTGAGCTGCTTATGCGAAATGCTTACCGACGTTTTGAACCCTGCGTCCACGCGCCCTATCTCCTCTCCGCCCGAAAGCCGGTCAAAAAACAGCAATTCGTACTGCACGGGGTATCCGTCTGCGCAGGCGCCGGGAAGCCAGCTGAAAGCAGCGGAAACGTCTGCGCCGCTTTGCAGCTCCAAATAGTAGCCGTTTGCCGGCATGGAGGGGCCGCCGGAGGCGATGACCTCCCCTTCTTTGTACGCCATATTCTCGGTGCAGGAAGCAAGCGCACCGAGCAGGCAAAAACTTGTGATTATGCTAAAAATTTTTTTCATGTCAAAATTGCAAATTAAATTAATAGTTCGGGTTGTTTGGCCGCAAGGTGGGAATCTGGTCTATGTCGTGCTGCGGCAGCGACCACCATTCGTCCCTGCCCGGCGTGTAGCTGTAGGTTTCCACCTTAATGTAGTCGGATTGGGGCGTCAGCTTTGCGCCGTACACCACGCCGTTGAGGAGGTTGCCCGCCGCTTCAAGCCCGTCCCAGCGGATTAAATCGTAGTAGCGAAGACCCTCGCAGGCCAGCTCGCAGCGGCGCTCGCGCCGGATAATTTCGCGCAGGTTGGTGAGTCCCGGAAAATCCAGCGCACCAGCAGAAGTAAAGCCTGCCCGTGCGCGTATCGGACGAATAGTGTTATCCCAAACTTCGTTGGTGAACGTATTGGTTCTCTCGCAAGCTTCGGCGTACATGAGCAGCACGTCGGCGTAGCGCATCATGATAATGTTGTTGCTCATCTTCAAATCCGTTTCGTGGTCGGGGTCAAAGAGCTTACGAACGTAGTAGCCCGACTGCGTTGCATTCTCGGCGCCGTACGCATCCATTCCCGACTTGATGTTTATGATTGATTCCGTATAAGCCCCGTTTGCGTCTTTATCTTTCCACGTGGCGCCGTCGTAAATTACGGTAGCCGCAAGGCGCGGGTCGCGGTTTGCATACGGGCTATTTTCGTTGTAGGCAGGGTCGGTAGCGTAAGGGGTGGGCTTGGTATTGGCGCTGCTCACCGGCAATCCGCTTGTGGTGATGTAGGATTCCACGAGCGATTGCGTGGGCGCCCGACCGACCACCCGCTTATAGGGCACCGACTGCGGTACCATGTCGATGAAATTATTCCACGTTTTGGTAAGCGGCACGCGGGTATAATCGAGAATCACTTCGTCGTTGTACTCATACGCCGACATGAAGAGGTTTTCGTAGGCCGAATAGCTGGCGGTGGCAGTGGTGAAAAGGCTGTAGCGGCCATATTCATCCTGATTGTCTATCAGGTAGCCGCAGTATTTTTTCACGTTGTCCATATCGCCCTGCATGAGGTAAACCCGGGCGTTGAGCATCACAGCAGCGGCTTTGGTAATGCGCCCGCGCTCGGCGGCGCTCAGCTCTTCTTTCTTAGGAAGCTGCGGGATGATTTCGTCCAATTCCTGATGCAGGGCGGCGAGTACCGTTGCCCGCGCAGCTCTGGTCATAGCCTTCGATTCTGCCATGGTGATGTCGCCCAGAAAAAACGGAATATCGCCGTAAAAGTTCGACAGGCGGAAGTACAGGTATGCACGGATAAACCGCGCCTGCGCCACCATCGACGCTTTCACCTCCGGCTCTGCGTCGGGTATAAAGTCTACGTGGTCGATAAATACGTTGGCGGTTTTAATTCCCTCGAAGCACCACTTCCACTCGCTTTGGAAAAGGCCGGTGCTGGAGTTGGCCTGCCCCCGGCGAATGTACGTTACGTCAGATCCGCCGCGCGCTTCGATAAGGTTGTCGCTGAGCGCTTCATCCTGCCAAATTTTGTCCACGCTGTACATTTGGCTGTAGCCCATATTGAGCAGCATGTTTGCCCTGTCTAACGACGACCAGAATACATCGTCGGTAAGCTGGTTGACCGGCAGCTGGTCGAGGCTGTTACACGCCTGCATAGACATGACGAGAAGCAGCAAAGAAAAATATTTCATTATTTTTTTCATAATTTATTCTCCCAAATTAAAAAGTTAAATCCAATCCCATACCGTAATACTTCAGCGACGGGTAGTTGCGGGCGCTGTTGGCGCCGGGCTTCCCCATATCGTTGCCGAACTCCGACGATTCGGGGTCAACAAACGACATATTGCTAAACGTAAAGAGATTTTGCGCGTTGACATAAATACGCGCTTTGCCAATGCCTGCTCTTTTGCTGAGCGATTCCGGCAGGGTGTAGCCCAGCACAATATTTTTTACGCGCAGGTAGGCGCCGTCGTA
Organism: Prevotellaceae bacterium; assembly: GCA_031263185.1. GTDB lineage: Bacteria > Bacteroidota > Bacteroidia > Bacteroidales > UBA932 > JAITMY01. The sequence goes on from JAISGH010000224.1 coordinate 7,390, forward strand.
AACAAAGAGGTCCGACGGCGTAGTAAAGCTATAGGCGTCCTTGGCAAGGCGCGGATAGCGGGCGTCGGTATTGGTGGGCGTCCAGTAATCGAGCTGGTGCTCGTACATGGTGTAGCCGTAGCCGCTGTGGAAAGGTTCCACCAGCTCGCCGCGGAGAAGCATGTCGCGCTTCAGCACACCCTGCAGGAACAGGCTGAAATCAATCCCTTTCCATTCCAAGCCGTAGTTAAAGCCGAACGTGTAGCGCGGGAAGGCATTGCCGAGGTAGAACCAGTCGTTGTCGTTGATAACGCCGTCGCCGTTACGGTCTACATACTTCACGTCGCCCGGCTGGTAGGTTACCCCCGCCAGCGTTGCCCAGCTGTCTATTTCGGCCTGCGTTTGGAAAAATCCGTCGGTTTTATAGGCGTAGTACGACCGTAGCGGCAGCCCTTCCCGCAGAATCGTCCGCATTTCGTCGTTTTTATGGAACGACTCGTATCCTTCGAAGCTGACTACCTCGTTCCACGAATCGCCCATGTTGAACGCGAAGCTGTGGTTTACGCCGCCTGTTTTGAGGCGGTAGCCCAGCGTTACCTCCCATCCCTGCGTACGCATAGCGCCGGCGTTGTAGTTCTGCGGCGTTGTACCGTAAATGTCGGGCACCTGCGGCGTAACCAGAATGTGGTCGGTATTCTTGTTAAAAACGTCAAGCCCCAGCGTCAGCCTGTCGTTGAGGAACGACGCGTCCAGCCCGACGTTAAGCGTACGCGACACCTCCCACTGCAAATTTTCGGAAGCGGCCTTAAAGCCTGCGCCGGCCGCTATGCTGTTGTCAAAGGCGTAGGTGTCGGAGTAAATCTGGTAGGTGGTCATGTACTGGTACGAATCCACATTTTGATTTCCCAGCGTACCGTAAGAGAGGCGTACTTTCAGGTCGCCCACGTTATCGCGGTAAAAATCCATAAAGGATTCCTGCGCCACGCGCCATCCGGCAGATATCGAAGGGAAGAAGCCCCAGCGGAACGCTTTTTCAAATTTCGACGAGCCGTCGTAACGGAACGACGCTTCGGCGTAGTACCGGTCGCCGTAGTCGTAACCTGCGCGGCCAAACACGGAGGTAATGCTTGTTTTGTTGGTGTTTCCCGGCGTTACGGCTTGGTCGGCAACCTTTACTTCAGAGCCGTCGGCGGCTATGCCGAGGTCTACATCGGCAAACAAAATCTTAACGCCGTTCTTGGTTGACGAAAACGATTCGTTCGACGCGCCCACCATAGCCGTAACGTGGTGCTTGCCGAAATACTTTTCGTAATCGGCCATCAGCTGCATGTTGACCAGATAAATCTGCTCGTTCCAGTCTTCGGTTTCGTGGTTGGAATTGGCAATGGTTGGCGTGCTGTTCAAATTCTGGTAGTCGTATATTTCTACCGGCAGCCGGCGGATATAGCGGTGGTTGCGGAACACATCGGCGCCCAGCACGCCCCGCAGCTTCAACCCGTCGACAATTTGCAAGTCCACGCCTACATTCGAGTTAATATAGTCGTTGTCGTGCAGGGTGAATCCCCCTGCTTCCAGCTCGCCCAGCGGGTTCTGATCCGCTACAACGCCATTGGTCAGGTATTTTCCCGTTTCGGGATCTTTTGACCGGTAGTAGTAGTACGACGGGATACGGGTAACGTTAGCCGCTATATTGCCTAAGTTTCCCGAAGTGCTCTTGTCGTTATTCCGCGTGTAGCCCATCAGCGCCGTCAGCTTCAACCGCTTGTACTCGGTGGTGAGGTTCGTGCGGAAGTTGACGCGCTCAATGCCGTAGCCGGGGCCTGCGTAGTTGCTTTCCTGATCAAAATACCCCGCCGACACCATATAGGTGGAATGTTCGCTGCCGCCCGATACGCTTACGTTATAGGTTTGCTGAAAGCCATCTTTCAGGATGGTATTCTGGAATTGCTCGCCGTTGCCGTGCTCGTAAAGGTCGCGTATCTGCTCGGCGGTAAATTCGGGGTCCTTGCCGACATTTGCCAGCGCCACATTTTTCAGCGTGGCATTCTGGTAGCCTTCCACTTTCTTGAACAGAAACTCGGGGCGCTCCCACCCCACCATGGTGCTCACCTGCACCACCGGCGCCTGATTTTTCTGCCCCTTCTTGGTGGACACCAGCAGTACGCCGTTGGCGCCCCGCGAGCCGTAGATGGCGGCAGTACCCGCATCCTTCAGTACCGACACGCTTTCAATATCGTTTGGGTTCAGCTTACTGAAGCTGGCGTTGTCGGACACCAGCCCGTCAATCACAATCAGCGGGTCGTTGTTGTTCATGGTGCCCACGCCGCGGATGTTGATGTTCGTCTGCTGGTCGTTGGGGTTAGCGCTGCGCTGCTGGATAATCAGCCCCGGCGAAGTGCCTTGCAGCGCCTGCGCTAAGTTCGCTACCGGACGGTTGGCAATGGCCTCGGTTTTCACCTGATCCACCGCGCCCACCGCGCGGCGCCGCGTGGTGGTGCCGTACCCAATCACGATAACGTCGTCCAGCGCTTTCGAGCCTTTCGCCAAAATAACGGCCATTGGCTGCTCCGTTGCCGTAACCTCCCTTGCCTCAAAGCCCAGAAAGTTGATTACAATAACGGCGCCGCGCGGAAGCTCAATGCCGAAATTTCCCGCAGCATCCGTAGAAACTCCCACAGTGCCGCCCTTTTGAACAACAGTCGCGCCGACAACCGGTTCGCCTGCCTCGTCCAAAACCCTGCCGGCAGCTCTTATTTTTTCACCGGCCTGTACTTGAGCCGTCAACGCCTCCGGCGCCAGCAGCAGCAGCGACGCCAAAAGCAGCACAAAACGGCTCCATACAGCTGCCTGCTTGTTACTCATCGAATCATTCATAAAATTAGGGGTTCATTAAAAGTTGATAGCTGGGTTAATAAAGCCGGCGTTGCAGCAGCCGTAGCCGTAGCCATAGCTGTGATGCCAAGCGGCGCAGCGAGCGCAAAAATTCGCAAAAAATTAGCATGCTTCATGTGTTTTGATTTTAGCCGTGAAAAAATATTATAAACATTAAAAAATACCAAGAAATGCAGCGTGAGGCGATGTGAAAAAAGAGGCTATTTTGCCTGCGAGAACAGGGGGCGCTTCCGGCGGAGATTTGCCGAAAAACAGGGATAAATGCTTGTGGTATGAGTAATATTTTTTGCCCGATGCTCGGAAAAAAGGCTTTGAGTTTGGCGTTAGGATAGCGGTGAAGTATGAGAAGCGGGATGTACGGGATGCTTGGAAATCTGAGAAAAATCTGCTACTATTGCAAGTTATTGGTGTGTGTGTGTGTGTGTGTGTGTGTGTGTGTGTGTGTGTGTGTGTGTGTGTGTGAGATCTGAAGAGCACACGACTGAACACCAGTCACGCTCACAAATCGAG